>NZ_PSLQ01000077.1:0-14109 GCF_040289685.1 Pyrinomonas sp. | reverse complement strand
CTCCCCATCTGATCGCGACCGACGTCTCGTTACGATCGAGAGAGGGCGAAAACCGCCTTGACCGCAAGGAGCAGAACGCTGGGCGGCGAATCGCTTCCTCCCATTAACCGCGAATGGCTTTGCGAGAGCGTGAGCCCCCCCTGCACGGACCAACCAATGAGGAGCATGGCTTTTCTTAACCGCGAACAGCTTGCGAGAGCGTGCGAACCTCTGCCTCGTCGCCGCGCAGGATCAACACGCCATCGCCTTGCAGACGAACCCACGTCGCGCGTCCGTCGCCACGCCAAAGCGTCTGCTCGCTGCTGGAATCGATTCGCTCCGCCGTCCGTTGGCACAGCGCGTTGTAAGCGCGAAAAAACTCCTCCGCATCGCGTCGCGAATCCCACACCGTTTGCCAGACGAAGAGCGTCGAGCCGTCATCGCGTTCGAAGAGATAGGCGCGATCGCCACCCCAGCCGTAAGCGGCGCGTGCGGCTGCCGGAGGGGCGAGCGCAGCAAGCAGCAACCCGCGAATGCCGATTTCGCCGAGCGGCGTATCGGTGATCAGATGCCACCCGCGCGCCGAGAAGAACCCTTCGTCGACCGTCGCTTCGCGCGGAGCCTCGCGCGCCAAGTACTTCTCCGGGTGCAGGATCTGCTCGCTGGAAGCGGGCGGCTGCCGAAACAGTTCGTCCACGCCGCTTTGCCCTTTCTTGCGGCGTATCTCCTCAACGAAACGCGCGCCGTCGCGGTAACGAAAGATGAAAGTTTCGATCAACAGCGGCGGAAAGAGTTCGCCCATCTCGCGGCGATAGTTCTTCAAACGCTCATCTTCCTGCCGCATGATCTCATCGAGCGAACGTCGCGTGTAAGCATCTCCATTCTCCAAACGGCGTTGCACGTTCATCGCGTCGCCTTCGATGACGGCGAAGACTGCTTCAGCGCGATCAAAGCTGTAAGGGCGCGCCGTTAGCAGATGCAGCAAGTCGAAGTGCTGGTCCTGGAGGGCATGTACGTACTCGTGCGCCAACAACGAAGGCGTGTGCGCTTGGTTGGTGACGAGCAGCACGCGCTTGTCGAGCGGCGAGTAGTTCGCGCCCGCCGAGACGGCGGTGAAGCTTGCGGCCAGAGTGGCCAGATCTGTGCCTTCAGGCAGCATGCCGCCCGCAACGGCCAATCTTCCGAGAGCACGCAGGTCATCGCCGCCCAAATACTTCGCCATCTCGCTGTTGCGTGGACCGTACTCCCAAGCGAACAGCTCCGTCATCGGCACATCGCGCAACCAAGCGAGGCCCCGCAATTCGGCGACGCGCCGCATCGCCTCAACGCGTTTCGCCTCTAGTTCAGTTGAAAGCGGACGATCCGGCAACGGCGGAAGCGTTGGGCGCGCGGGGCGCGCAGTTACCGTATAGGAACTGCGCGATGGAGCGGAAGATCGCTTGCTTCCACAACCGAGCCAGAAAGAGGGGACGACAGCAAAAATCAGGATGAAGACTTGCGTTCTTCGCATACACCGCTTTAGACGCAGCGCCAAGACAAAGGGCTGCCGCAGCAAAAACGCCGCCGCAATTATATGACGTTTTGATCCGGAAAAGAACGAAGACGCTTTCAACTTCGCAGTGCGGCGATCGCTCACAATTTCTCGGGCGCTTTGATTTGAAAAGGGGCGGGGAGCGCTTCATCTAAGCATGAACTCAGCGCGCCCTATGCTGGCACTTCCGCCTCTAGCTCGCTCTGCCGAAAAAAGCCGAGCTGCCGCTCTCCCTCAGCCGCTTCTCTCTAAGAGAAGCTCGGCCTCTCTTTGACAGTTTGACGCCGTTCGATGTCCAGCTAATCAACTCATGTCACGTGCCTGCGGTTGTGCTGTGCGCCGAGTTCGATGTCCAGCTAGTCAGCTCATGGCGCAATGAAAGCGGCAGAAAACGTCTCTTCATCGCGAAGCACGTTACCACTCACGCTGCTAAGGGTTGTAGGAGTCGATCAAATGGCGGGCATCGGACCGCAGAGCGCAGATCATCTATAATCTCAGTCGAGGAGATTTGCTTTTCTCGGAGGCATGATTCATTGAGAACGGTCCTTTTGCTCGTCATCTCCAACATCTTCATGACGCTCGCTTGGTACGGACACCTGAAGTTCAAAAGCAAACCGCTGATTCTGGCCATTCTTGCAAGCTGGGGGTTAGCTCTTTTCGAGTACGTTTTTCAGGTTCCAGCGAATCGGATCGGCGCGCAGCAATTCACCATCACACAACTGAAAATCATGCAGGAGTGCATCACGCTGGTGGTTTTTACCGTCATCGCGTACCTGCTCTTCGGCGAACAGCTTCGCTGGAATACGCTGGTCGCTTACGCGCTGGTGGTTGCCGCCGTCTATTTCGCGTTCCGTTTCTAATGTGCGCGATCCTGCGAAATCGCGCTTCAAGCGGTCGCGCCTTGCGTTGCGCGCTCGTCCTGCTCCACTGTCCCCGGCGGCTCGGCCATCCCTTTTTGAGCGGCCAGCTTTTCGGCTTCCGAATTGATTTCGCCGCCGATCAGGATGGCAGCGCCTGTTAGGTAGAACCAGAGCATGAGGATGATGACTGCGCCGAGCGTTCCGTATGTGCGGTTGTACGAGTTGAAATACTGCAGATAGGCTCGCAGACCGAATGAGACGAGCAGCCAGAGCGCAACGCCGACGATCGAGCCTGGCGTGATCCACTGCCATTTCGGTCGTTGGAGGTTGGGCGCGAAATAATAGATCAAAGCGAAGGCGAAGAGCAGAAAGAAGATGACCAACGGAATCTGCAGCGCTCTCCAGAGCACGGCAAAGACTGCGCCGAGACCTAACTGGTCAGCGATGAAACGTCCGATGGTGCCGCCGAAGAGGATGATGGCGAGCGCCGAGATGATAAAGACGGCCAACCCGATGGTCAACAAAATCGCCGTCAAACGCACTCTCCACCACGGGCGCGTCTCTTTGACGCCATAAGCGACGTTGAGCGTATTGCTGATCGCTCCCATGCCGCTCGAGGCAGCCCACAGCGTCGCCAAGATGCCGAAGGAGAGTTTGCCACCGCCCGCACCGCGATTGATTTCGTCCACCGTCCGATGAATTAGATCATAAGCCGAAGTGGGCAAAACCTTGGCTAAATAGATGAAGAGCGTGCGCCGAAGTTCTGAGCCGGTTTCGGCGAAGTACCCGAGCAGCGTCGTCAAGAAGAGGAGCAACGGGAAGAGCGACAGCAAGAAGTAATAGGAAAGTTGCGCGGCGTGGCCGAAGATGTCCTCTTCCCAGACGCGGTTCAACGTGCGCTTGGCGACCTGCCTCCAATCGAGCTTGATGATCTCTTTCAACCTGCGCAACATTGCCCCCCTTGCACGCCCCATCGAGGATAAATCTTGCGCCTACTTCACCAAGGTTCCGGTCCGTCGCCAGCGCGTGTTGCGGATGAAGTCGAGGATCGGATTACCGCTCGAAGGCGCGCTCTCGTCGTAGGACCAATAGACGAACATCGCGCGCCCAACGACCAACTCGCGCGGGACGAAGCCCCACACGCGACTATCGGAACTGTCGTCGCGATTATCGCCCATGACGAAATAGTGACCGGGCGGGACAACCACCGTACGCCCATTCACACCGTAGAAGAAATCATCGTACGCGACCGATTGCGGTTTGTAATAAACTTTGTACTTTTCGTCGCCGCGTCGCGGCTCTTCCTGAATGATTTCGAGCGGTTCTTCCTCTCGTCGGTTGACGGCGATGACCCGCTGTTCGGGCAGCGGCTGGTCGTTGACGTAAACGCGCCGGTCACGAATCTCTATGCGGTCTCCGGGAAGGCCGATGACGCGCTTGACGAAATTCGTCTTAAACGGAACGCTGTTCGGATCGGTCAGATCGCGCGTCGGATTGCGTTTGTTGCCGGGATACTTGAAGACGATGATGTCGCCGCGCCGGATTTCGCGCTGCGGCAAGAACCAGATCTGTGGCCCCGGAGCGAAAATGAATTTGTTGACCAACAGATGATCGCCGACCAAAATGGTGTTCTGCATCGAGCCGGTGGGCACCTTGACCGCTTGGACGACAAAGGTGATGCCGAACAGGGCCATGATGACCGTGACCACCGCCGACTCGAAATACTCTCGAATGATGCTCCGTGCAGGCTTGGCCGCTTCTTGCAACGCGACGCTCTCTTTGGTTGAAGAAGAGGCTGCAGCGGAGGCGACAGAATCCGTCCGTCCGTTTGCCACGCTCGATCGGTCCTTGTTCATGAAGGCATCCTAAAAAAGGAAAATTGAACGGTCAAGCATACCGCATGTTGGGCGCGACCGAGTAGTCCGCGGTGCGCTTTCGGCATCCGCCGCCACAAGATGCGGTCGTTCTTTCCACCAGCTTGTCAAAATTCATCCATCCGCCTCGGTCGGGGTCGGTTCTTCAGCTAGCTCGCTACACAACAAGTATTGGTTGCCCATCCGCGCGCGATGGCGCACGGTCGGTTCTTCAGCTAGCTCGCTACACAACTCGCATATTACGTTAGGTTTTCGTATCTGAAAGAAATGTCGGTTCTTCAGCTAGCTCGCTACACAACCGTGTTGAAAGCAAACGCCTGCCGCATAAAAAAATTGTCGGTTCTTCAGCTAGCTCGCTACACAACCAGGGGAGATGAACAGTGAGAGATAGCTTGGTTGGCCGGCTCTTCAGCCAGCTCGCTACACAACTTTATAGGCGTGCCCGCAACATAGAGCTTCTATCGCGTTGGTTCTTCAGCTAGCTCGTCACACAATGTTCGGGTTGAAAATCGGCAAGCAAGTGCTCATCGAGTCGGTTCTTCAGCTAGCTCGCTACACAATTCATCTCGCTCGCCCGGTTTCGGCGCGCTCAAAGCGCCTCGATTCGGCAGACGGCTCGGTTGACGTTTCGCCGCTTGGCTACTAGTCGGATGGCATCCGAACAGGCTTGTCGCATGCGCCATTGTGCTCATCAAACGGGTTCGCGTGTCGGCTGAACCGGCTTAGTGTTCAGCAGCGCGAGCGCCCGCCGTGCAGCGTCCATCTCCGCCGCCTTGATCGAGCGCCCTTCGCCCTCGGCGCGACCGCCGTTCCAAGTCACTTCGACGCGAAATCGTCGACGATGCGGTGGGCCGGACGTTTCGATGACGTTGTATTGCGGAGTGGGTTGTTGTCTTGCCTGCAACAACTCTTGCAACATGGTCTTGTAGTCCGCAGCGGCAGCCTTTTCAGGATCGGCCTTGGCCAAGTCCGTCCCAAGAACGCGAAGGACAAAATCGGAAGCGGCCTCGAATCCGCCGTCAATGTAGATGGCACCCAAAATGGCCTCGAAAGCATCGGCCAATAGAGCCTGCTTGCGTCGTCCGCCCGTCTTCTCCTCTCCGCGCCCGAAACGCAGGAACTCCCCGAGGTTGAGGCTGACGGCAGCGCGTGCCAAAGTCGCCGCGCTGACCAAGCGGTGCTTCATGCGCGACAGTTCGCCTTCGGTCAAGTCCGGGTGCGAACGGAAAAGGTTGTCGGCGATGACTAAACCGAGCACCGAATCGCCGATGAACTCCAACGCTTCGTTGTGCAAGTTACGCGCTTTCTCCGCTTCGCCGGGACGAACGTGCTCATGCGCCCACGAGCGGTGCGTGATGGCGCGCTCTAACGCGGAACGGTCTTTGAAAGAGTAACCGATGCGCCGCTCCAGCTCTTGCAAGGCTCCGCTCAGTTCGGCCATGTCGAAATTCTAACATGAATGCCGGTCGCTCCTTGCAAGGAGCGACCGGCATCTTGGAATCGAGAAGGCGACATTTAAGCCCATAAAGGCGCCGGGCTTTACGGGCGCTGACTGGAGGGCGTCCTGCTCGTCGGCGATTGTGGCTTTGGCGTCGGGGTCGGCGTCATGCTCGGCTTCGGCGTCGCCTGCGTCGTCGCGCTCGGATTCGTCATCGTGTTACCCGAATTAGATGACGTGCCAGATGTCCCACTTGAAGTTCCGCCCGCTGGCTTTGAAGTTCCGCCCGCTGGCTGCGGCGTCGGCGCGGCAGCCGGGATGGTCGGCGACGGCAACGGCTTGGTCGTCGCGCTAGCGATCAATTGGTCCATCCCCGTCGTCGAATCGTTGTTGCGGAACTTGTAGAACCCGGCCAGTTGTTCGGTCCACTCCGCCTTGCGCTGTTGATAGCGCTGATCGTTGCTCGCGTTGGCGTAGGCAACGGCGCGCGCGTAGGCATCGATGACGCGATCGATCACTTGGTTAAGCTGCGCCAAAGCGGCCTGTTGCTCGGGCGATTCGGGCTTGCCCAAGTACTTCTCGCGGTATTCTTTGGCCAGCGGTTCATAGTATGCCTGCTGGTAGGCGACAGCCATCAACGCATAGGTTTGTGGATCCTTCTTGGCGAATCCTTCGTATTGCGCTGCCTTGTAGAGGTAGTTGAGCGCTTCGCGCGGATTATTCTGCTTGATGGCGTAGATGCCGAGCGCGTAGTTCAGCCAGCCGAGCGTTTCGTCCTTGTTGAAGTTGGTCGCTCCTTGTGGCGTTTTGCCAGCTTCAAGCTCTTGCAGCGTCTTGCGCGTAATAGCGGCCGCATCGGGAATGAAAGCGTCTTGCCCTGAGGTCACGGCGCCCAAACCGGACCACGCCGTGGCGATCATCACGCCGAGGTTGTCTGGCTCTTCGGCCAGGATCTGTTTGCCGAGCGGAAAAGCTTCAGCATACTTCTGCTGCGAATAGAGCTGCTGAAAGCGCGTCCGCACTTCTGCCTTTTGCGACGCTTGCTCATACTTGGCGACGAAGTTGCGGACGTAGTTTGTAATATCGTCGGTCTCGTTGCCGAAACACTTCAAATACTCTTTGCCCGCTTCGTAAGCAACCCTTTGATCAGCTCTGATGTTGTTGCGGAAGCGTTCGTAGATCTTCTCTTTGAGTTCGGGCGCGCATTGACCGGACTGCGGCGCGCTCGTCCCTTGCGCGAGCACCGGGATGGCGACGGTCGTCACGGTTGCTGCGAGCAGGAACGTGCGAATTGCGTTTTTCATCTTTGGCAGGTCCTCCCCAGAACGTTTTCGATCTTGCTCTTCTTTTTCGAAGCGCGAGCCTTCGCATCCAGCGTCGCGTGTGCTATCAGATGCGAACATCGGGACCGATCGTTGTCCTCATGGTTCGCTCATGCACCGTCGCGCTCGACCAATGGAGAGCCTTGCGGATGCTTTTGGTCGGGATCCCGGATGCAAGACGGGATACTGCACCAAATCAAAGAGCGCTGTCAAGCGGCGCAATCAAGAAGCAACGCCCCGACCATCATTTTGCAATGACCGAGGCGTCGCTATCCGTTGATCTTTCGCTGTCGAAACAGACCCCTTGCCTCTAAGGGCTGGTCGTGAGCACCCGACGCGGACGCGATTCAGAGGCCGCGCCATCGGTTTGTGGCGTCGATTGGGTTCCCGTTCCCTCTGGCAGAGAGCGGGGCTTCGGTTGAGGCACAGGGCGCGTCGTCGTCTCCGTCGGGCGCGTGATCGGTTTGACCACCGTCTTCACTTTGTTCTGCGTCTGGTCGGCTTCGCTCTGCGCGCCGCTCATGGTAGCGGCTTCCGCCTCATCCGCTTCGCGCTCCTCATCGCTCACCGCCGCAGCATTCGCGGGGTTGACTTTGGGTCGCGGCGCAAGCTCGGGAGCGGTGGCAAAAGCGGGCGGAGCTTGTGTTCCAAACCGATGGGCAAGCGCACGATAGATCTGCCCAGCAACTGCAGCGGCTGTCCGTCCTCGCTCGCGCGAGCCGCGCGTAACGACCACCACCGCAAGCTTCGGATCGTGCACCGGCGCGTAAGAAGCGAACAACCCCAACCAAGATCCTTGACCGATGCACGTTCCCGTTTTGCCGGCGATCGTCTGCGTCATGTCGTAGGCGGTGCGCGCCGTGCCGTAGTTGACCGCGCCGATCATGCCAGGGATCAAGCGACGCAGGTGCTCTTGCGGGATATTCAACTGCCGACGCACTTCCGGTTTGAAATTGATGGTCTCCTCCGGCGTGCGCGGCAGGTGCGGGACCAGCAATTTCCCCCCGTTGGCGATGGCCGACACGAGCGCCGCCAGTTGAATCGGCGTCACCTCAAAATCATCGCCGTGCGAAGACATGTGATTGACGGCGTGACCGTATTTGTAAACGGGCACGCGCCCCGGATACTCGTTTGGATGATTGATCCCCGTGCGCTCGCCGAGACCGAGTTCGCGCGCATACTTGATCATCTTTTCGAAGCCGACGTGGCCGCCGACGTTTTGGAAGAAGCCGTTGTTGGAAAGCGCGAGCGCGTCGGTCAGATCGAGCGAGTAACTGCTGGCACCGACGCTGACGAGTTGCACAGGATCAATGACGTTCTCGCACAACCCGGCAAGACCGGTCACCAGCTTGATCGTCGAGCACGGCTTGAAACCGCGGCGCAACGCCCATTCTTGATTGACGATGGTGTACACACGCCCGGTCTTCGGATCCATGACGACGACCGTGCCAGCCCGGTCACCCAAAGCGGCGATCGCCGCCCGACGCACTTCAAGGTCTTCGCCCGTCGTCTCATCGCGCGCGATGTTCGCTGCCGCTTCGTCGCGCAAGGCCTGGTCCATTGCTCGCTGTCTGGCGATGGCAGCAAGGCGCGCCAATTCCGCGCGGCGCGCAGCCTCTTCGCGGCGGCGACGTTCAGCCTCGCGCCGCGCGGCGAGCAGGCGTTCGCGCCGCGACATGCGTTTCGAGCCGCGACTCTCACGCGCGACGCTCCTGTTACGCGCGTTGCGGCGGCCGCTTCGCGCGACGCGATCTTTGCGGCTCGACGCGGCGGCGCGTTTTTCACGCCTCTTGGTTGTCTTCTTCTCCGCTCTGGCGGTTGATTTGGCCGCCTTCGCCGTTGACTTCGACGATTTGGATCTTCTTTGCGCAAGGGCCGTTGAGGGGATGGCAACGCCGAGCAACAAAGCGAAAAGAACCAGGACGAGAATCGGGGAACGTTCCGCAAAGGTCATCTGTGGATTCAACCTCGCTGCTGGATTCGGCTTACCTTCTGATGCGCCAACGAAGCGAAAACGTTGACGCGCTTCGCGTAGCTTTCGATTGTTCAAACTAATTCTCCTCACCAAAACCTCGTCGCTTCATCGAACGCCAAAGGACGAAACGCCATCGCTTCGTCCTCCAAAACTTCATTCATGCAAAACGCCGAACGCGAGTTGGAGCCGCCCGCTTGCTTCCGGCCCCGATGAGGAGAGGGCATAAAAAATTCGCGCAAGTCTTCGCCGAAGGGATTGCGCCGAAGACGACTGCAAATATAACATTCCACCCGAGCGCGCGGCAACAAGATTTTCGTCGGGCAATAGCAAGGACCATGGACCGGATGAAGCTCGTCTACAGCTTTCGCGCGCGCCTGCTGCTGGTCTTCGCCCTGCTGCTCGTCGGGACGCTGGGCGTGCAGTATCAACTCAATGAATGGGAAAGACAGCGCGTCGCGCGCATCATCGAAGAGCAAGAACAGGCTTTGGCTGCTGGTTTTTCGCTCGCCATTGAGAGCCTCTCATCACCGGAAAGGTTGGCCGAACTGAGCCGAAAAAAACGCGCCGCCTTTCTGTCGCGCGAGGCGGACCGCTTGATCAACATCCTCATCGTCGATGACGTAGGGACGACCCCCGACAAACTCGATGCCAAGGACCGCGTCGCTGACAGCCTCGATCCGAAGTACAACCCACAACAGTTGCCCGACGGCTCTTTTCGCTACTTTGAATTGGGCCAAGTCCCTCTGCCGCCCATCGTCGAAGCCGAGGCGCCGCTAGCATCGGCTGAGGAAACCAATGAGGGCTTTTTGCGCGCTTACGCCCGAGCGACAGAAGCGGGCAAACCGCGCGCCTTCCCTTTTCCGGTGCTCACCGACCAAGGGCGCAGCTACATCATCATCGTACTCGGATCGGCTGGCGCATCTTACGCCCCTTCGCCATGGCGCGTGATTCGCCCCTTACTGCCAACGCTGGCCGTGTTGTTGCTGGCGACGCTGGCAGCGGTGCTGCTCGTGTGGCGGTTCACGCGCCCGATTCAAGAGCTTTCGCAAGCGGCCAAGCGCGTCGCCGCCGGCAACTTCGACTTTCAAGTGCCGGCGGCAAACCGCCGCGACGAGATGGGCGAACTGGCCGCCGTTTTCAACGAAATGATCGTCGGGCTGCGACGGACGCGCCAACTCGAAACGGAGTTGAATCAAGCCGAGCGCTCCGCGGTCATCGGGCGCTTGGCTTCGGCCATCGCGCACGAGATCCGCAACCCTTTGAACTACATCAACCTGACGCTGGACCACCTGCGCACGCAGTTTGCACCGGCTGATCCGGAAAAGCGCGCCGTCTTCGATCGTTTGACCAAACAGGTCAAAGACGAAGTGGCGCGCGCCAACGCGCGCATCACGGAGCTGTTGAGCTACTCGCGCCCATCCAGATTGAAGCTTCAGCAGCTCTCCTTGCGCCCGATCATCGAAGACGTCCTGCGCACGGTGGAGGTGCAAGCTACCGAGAACGGAATCGACCTGCGACTCGAAGAGCGAGCCGATGTGCCGCCCATAATGGGCGATCCGGAAGCGCTCCGTTCGCTCTTCGCCAACCTCATCATCAACGGGTTACAAGCGATGGATGGCCGCGGCGGGAGGTTAACTATCGACATTGCGCCCGATCCGCAGGGGCGCGGCGTGCGCGTTATCGTCGAAGACACAGGACGCGGCATCTCACCGGAGGATCTACCGCATCTTTTCGAGCCCTACTTCTCGACCAAGGAGACGGGCACCGGACTCGGCTTAGCGATCGTCAAAAAGGCGGTGGAAGATCACGGCGGAAAGATCCAGGTCCAAAGCGCCGTCGGCATGGGCACAACCTTCACGGTCACCTTGCCAGCAGCCGATTCCGATGTCGGGCGCGACGACCTCTAACTCGACGCCGGCATCTGCTATCATTAACATTTCGCAGGGAGAACGAAGATGGCACGTAAAAGCATCTTGGTCGTCGATGATGAACGCGCGCAGCGCGAGATACTCGAAATGATTCTGTCGAGCGAAGGGTACGATGTGACCACCGCCTCGTCCGGCGAAGCGGCGTTGAAGCTTGCCAAAGAGAAGCGCTTCGATCTCGTCCTCACGGATTTGAAGATGACCGGCATGGATGGCATCGAACTGCTGCAACGTCTGCTCACGCTCGATTCCTCGATCATCGTCATCCTGCTCACCGCGCACGGCTCCATCGAGTCAGCCAAAGAAGCGCTCCGTCGCGGGGCATACGACTACCTCGAAAAGCCTTACGACCGCGATCAACTGCTCGACGTCATCCGGCGCGCCCTTGGGCGGCTCGATGCGCTTGACACAGAGATCATCTCTGCCTCGCCCGCCATGGAAGCAGTCAAAAAGATGATCCTCAAGGTCGCCGGTTCGAATTCCACCGTTCTCATTCGCGGCGAATCGGGCACGGGCAAAGAACTGATCGCGCGGGCGATTCACAACATGAGTCCGCGCGCTGATCAACCCTTTGTGTCGGTCAATTGCGCGGCCATCAACGAGAACCTGCTCGAATCGGAACTCTTCGGCCACGAAAAGGGCGCATTCACCGGCGCGCACGCCGAGAAGAAAGGGTTGTTCGAAGTCGCCAATCACGGAACGCTTTTTCTCGACGAGATCGGCGAGTTGGACATCGGCCTGCAGGCGAAGTTGCTGCGCGCGCTTCAAGAGCGAGAGATACGGCGCGTCGGCGGCACGCGCCCGATCAAAGTCGATGTGCGCGTGGTGGCAGCGACCAATCGCGACTTGCGCGCGATGGTGCAAGA
Organism: Pyrinomonas sp.; assembly: GCF_040289685.1. Lineage (NCBI taxonomy): Bacteria > Pseudomonadati > Acidobacteriota > Blastocatellia > Blastocatellales > Pyrinomonadaceae > Pyrinomonas > Pyrinomonas sp. Next base: position 2,339 of record NZ_PSLQ01000077.1, on the reverse strand, counting down.
CGGACGATTTCGTGATGATCTGTATTACCGCATCAACGTGCTGTCGATCGACGTGCCGCCGCTGCGCGAACGGCGCGAAGACATCCCCGTGCTGATCGACTACTTCCTGCGCAAGCACACACGCAACACCTCGCGCTTGGTCCGTGGGCTGACGCCCGAAGCGCGCCGCTTGATGCTCGACTACTCGTGGCCCGGCAACGTCCGTCAGCTCGAATCGGCCATTGAGCGCGCCATTCTTTTGAGCGAAGGCGATCAGATCACAGTGGAAGACCTTCCGCTCGAAGTGCGCCAAGAGATGCGCCCCACGAGCGAAGGCATCTTCAAACTGCCGCCTGAAGGCATTTCGTTTGAAGAGGTCGAACGCGATCTCATCCTTCAGGCGATGGAACGCACCGATTACAATATCACCAAAGCGGCCAAGCTCCTCGGCATCACGTTTCGCACGTTGCAATACAGGCTGGAGAAGTTCGGCATCAAGCGTCCCGAGAGGCGCACCTCGGAGCGCGAAAGCTGAGCGAGCGCCTGACGAGCACGCTCAGATAGTCTTCGTGCCGCGCGAACAGACGACGGCAAAGTGCTGGGCGGAAAGGATCTCGAAAGATGAACATCATTGACACGTTGGCGCTGGCCTTCGGCTCGGCATGGACCTCCGGGCTCAATCTTTACGCTACGGTCGCCGTGCTCGGACTGGTCCAACGAATGGGCTGGGCGCGTCTTCCGGGCGACCTTCAGGTTCTCGACCACTGGGGCATCATCGGTCTTGCGTTGGCCCTGTACGCGATCGAATTCATCGCTGACAAAGTCCCTTACGTCGATTCCATCTGGGATGCCGTCCACACCTTCGTGCGCGTTCCTGCCGGAGCGTTGCTTGCGCTGGCCGCCACCACGGGACTCGATCCAAAAATCCAAGTCGCCGCCTTTCTGCTCGGTGGCGGATTGGCTTTTTCGACCCACGCGAGCAAAGCTGCCGTGCGTGCGGGCACGAACTTGAGCCCTGAACCCTTCACCAACTGGCTGCTCTCGCTCGCTGAAGATGCGTTGGCGATCGGCGCGATCATCGTCGCACTGTTGCATCCGCTGGTGATATTTGCGATCATCTTTATCTCCCTTCTGCTATTCATCTGGCTCGTGCCAAAGGCCGTGCGTCGCTTGCGCGCGATGATGACGACGCTGCGACGCGCCTTGGGGACCTGAAGATCACGAGCCTGTCGGGCAATGGGGCGGAGTCTTGAAACGATCGAGAAAAGTCATGAGTTCGTCCAAACTCACCGTCGCCGCGTCCATCGTCGTGTATCTTCTCGCCGCGAACTGCGCGCAGCAGCCCCAAAGCGCAACGGACCAAGTTTCGTCTGTTCCCACTCCTTCGCCCAAAACTCCGCTGCGCGACGTAGTGAGCGTCCAAGCCGAACGGGTCGAGATCAAAGCCGGAGGGCGCGCCGAGGCTCGCGTCAAAATCGCCGTCGCTGATGGCTATCACATCAACGCCAACCCGCCCACTTACGACTATCTCAAGGCGACGGAACTGGAAGTCTCGCCTGCACAAGGCATCACGACGGAAGCGCCCGTTTATCCGCCTCCCGTCAAAAGGAAGTTCGGTTTTGCGCCGGACGAACTGGCCGTGTATGAGGGAAGGGAGAACCTGATCCGGCTTCCGCTGCGCGCTGCACAAGCGGCTAGCGGCGACGTGGCGCTTGAAGCGAAACTGCGCGCACAAGCATGCGACGATCAGACTTGCTATCCGCCGCGCGAAATACGCTTCGTCATTCCCGTCAACGTAAGGTAAAAAGCATGATCGCGAATCCCAGCGGCGAACGCGCATGGCATCTAGCATCCATGCTCTGCTTGCTCGTTTCGCTCCCGTGTCTGATTGCCGGGCTTTTGGATGAAGCGTTCATCGTCGCCACCCTCGGCATCGTGGCTTACTTTCTCGGCCTGCGCCACCGCTGCCGCGCCGCACTCATCGAAGCCGAACGCACCGAAGCGGCTGCCGCTGAGCGGTTGCTGGCCGAAAACGCAACGACAAATGAGCATCCGTTCAGCGATCATCGTATTTACGAAACCGCGGACGAATCAACTCGTGCGATTCAACGAGAACAAGACAAGAAGCAAGGGTGAAGTGACTGCTCCCCACGGCTTGCAGCCAGGGGCTTCTAGGGCTAGTGCCCAGGGATTGCAGCCCCAATCCCAATACGCATTAAATTTAGAAAAACGGGGGAGCGCGAGGGGGCTATAATCCCCTCAATCCCCTCAATAAATTGCTTGTCATTACCCACATCTCAACCCTGTATAGTTCGAGACGATGGAACTACATCCTGAGGATCCGATTCAATGGGCCAGCC
>NZ_PSLQ01000011.1:41667-63047 GCF_040289685.1 Pyrinomonas sp. | reverse complement strand
CTTCAAGTCGTCGCTTGCTGAGAATTCTTCGGTCTAAATCTGCTCGTCGCCCTCAGACCTTTCCGCCGCAACGCGCCGATTTCGTTCTTTTGGCGGAGTCGGTGCGCGCTGTCTTGCATTCGCCCGCCTTTTTGGTATCGTCAAAGCGACGGAAGGATGCAAACCTTGCGCTGTGAAAAGTGCGGACGACAAATGGCGGCCGAAGCACGTTATTGCGGACACTGCGGCGCGATTTTGCCTGCTGTGCCGACGCGCCGTCCGACAACGCATCCGGCCGAGCGCTTGATCTTCGTCGAACGACCGGCCTTTGTGTTCGTCGCCGCAGCCTACGGAGTTTGCGCGCTTTTAGCGCTGGCGGCAACAGCGGCGCTCGCTTTCATGGGCGTGTCGTTTGGCGTGACGCTCTTCGTCTCGCTTCTACTGATCTTTCCTGCCCTGCTCAAACACTTACGGCGCAACACGACGACCTACGTTTTAACGGACTCGGCCTTGGTGCTCACCGAAGGTTTAATCGTCCGTCGCCGCCGCACGATCCCGCTACGCAGCATCAAGCAGGTGACCGTTTCACAAACTGTGCTTGAAGTTTTCTTCGATCTCGGCACCATTGAGATAGAAACTATGGGCGACGGACTGGCCGCTACCTCTCTGCGGCGCGTGCGTCGTCCGCGCGAAAAAGAGGAGATGATCAATCATGAGATGAGGCGCCGGAACTGATGCGCGTGCAGGCCTCATCAGGAAGAAAGCTCCGAGCCGCCTGATGAGCAAAGTAAAAAGCGAGGCGTCGTGTGGGGCAAACGCTTGTGCGCCAGCGCCTGATGCGCGAGCCGAGGGGATCAAAAGGGATTCAAATAGCGGCGTGGCTGCTGGCACATGTGCTGCATCTTGCGTATGATCTTCTCAAACGAGCACAACGGCTGCGACCCTTTTGGGCATCGAAATGGTGCTGTGGCTTTCGCTCACTGTCCGGAAGGGGATTTTTCAGACATGCAGGGCGAGGTTCTTTTACCTGCGTGAGGCAGGCAAATCATGACGCACATTGAGAAGTTAATCCGTCTTTGCCGTTCGAGCGCAACGCGATCCATTATCGCGGCCTCGTGCGGCTTCATTCTTGTCCTTTTAGCTGTCGTTGTCCACGGCAATCAAACGATGTCGCCGCTTGCCGGTCGCGTCGGCGAATTTCGCGCTTCTGGTCCCGCCACCAGCGTCGAAGGCGCAGTGAACGACGTATCGCTCAGCGCGTTCCCCATCATTCGAGCTACGACCCGCAGCTACCTCGGAGCAGAGAACGAGCGTCTGACCGTGACGCTGATCGAAGCGCGCACCGAACCGGCCGCCTATGCGCTGCTGACGGCGCTCGCCGAAGAGGCTAGACGCACTGAACCGCTCACCGGCTCAGACGCCGTCGGCACATGGAGCTACGTCGGATCAAACCGCGCGATCTTCTTCAAGGGGGGCACCGTCGTCCTCATCGAAAGCCGTTCGCCCATCACGCCCGAAAAGCTAATTGATCTCGCACGCGAATTAGCTGAACCGCTCGATCGCGGCGAGGGAGACATTCCGTCGCTCGTTCGCCACCTGCCCGAGTGGGAGACGGCGCAGAACCGCGCCGTCTTCGCCGTCACGCTCGAAGGGCTACAAGCGGCTGTGGGCCATCGTCCCGCGCTCAACGCGGTCTCATTCGCTGGCGGAGCGGAAGCGGTGACGGCCCCTTACGGCGCGGCGCGGCTCGTCATCGTCGAACACACGACCCCGCAATTCGCTGCCGAAAACGACCGACGCATCACCGGTCATCTCCAAGACTTGAAGGATGCGGGTCAGCCGCTGCCATCGCTCTATCGTCGAATCGGCAACTACTCGGTCTTCGTCTTCGATGCTCCGGACGAAGCTTTCGCGCGTCGGCTGGCCGATTCGATCTCTTACGAACAAGTGGTCCGGTGGCTGGGCCACAATCCACACGCATGGGAAAGACTGGAGCGCGCTTACAGCAGAATGACGGCGGGTATCGTCGTCTCGACGCTCAAGGCAACGGGGGTGGCGTTGCTCTTCTGTCTTGGCATCGGCGCCATCGTCGGTGGATTCGTCTTCAGTCGCCGTCGCACGCGCGCCGCTCGGTTTCGCAACTATACGGACGCCGGCGACATGATCAGGCTCAACATCGACGAAATGACCGCTCAAAAAGATCCTTCGCGTCTGCTCGGGTCAGCGAAATCGAGCAGGTAACAAGACCGCCCTCGGTCACATGCTGGGCGCTAAGGAGGTCGGCTCTAGCTATCGGAGCGAACTGAACGAAAAGATCATGCGTTCGGAGCACGCCATCTTCAGCGGCACGGAGCGAAGAGCGCAGGGATCGCAAGTTCAGTGAAACATCAGACGCGGACCACAGGAAGCCTCTACTTTTTCGATCTTCTTTCCTACTCAAAGAAGTGAAACATCAGACGTGGACCGCAGGAAGTTCCCTCAGCCTTGTCGAGATCGAACGACTATGCGCGGCTTTTCTGGTTTTCGCTGATGGATCGCAGACTGTGTTGAGGCCAACTCGAAACGATGAGCGAAGAGGGGTTGTCGTTTGTGTTGAAAAAGATGGCGCCCTGTGGGAGTACTAATGCTGACGACAAGCGAGAAAGGTTTGGTGCCGGAGGTCGGACTCGAACCGACATGGGGAGTGAACCCCGCCAGATTTTGAGTCTGGTGCGTATACCAATTTCGCCACTCCGGCACACGCAAAGCATTATCTTAGATTGAAGGCGAAAATGCTGTCAATTCTTCAGGTCTCAGATCGGAGACGAAAAGGCTGTCGGTCTTTCGCGCGGATCGGGCGCGACTGCCGTATGGGACTGCTAATTTTTTGGCGGCCTCTCCGTTCTGTTGTTTTCTCCTTGCGAGCAGGTTAAAAACCTCTTGTTTCTGGGCGCAAACCGTTGATAAAATGCGATTCGCCTCACGGGCATCAGGTCTGCGCCATCTCTTGCCCCATTTTCCGAGCGCGCAGAGGATGAACGCCGTGCGCGCGTTTTTCGTCGAAACAAATTTTCCAGTTGGCAATGAACCAAGCGAGCGAAAAAAGACGGCGCATACTCATCGCCGATGATGAAACGGAAATCAGCAGCGTTCTCTCCGATCTGCTGAGCGCAAAGCACGAATGCGAAACGGTCAGCTCGGCTGAAGAAGCGTTGGCGCGCCTTCATCTGTGCGACTTCGACCTCGTCATCAGCGACATCATGATGCGCGGTATGAGCGGACTTGAACTCGTCCCGCGCGTGCTCGCGCTTGCGCCCGACACGGTGGTCATTCTGATCAGCGGCGTGCAGACCATCGAAAGCGCGATCGAAGCGCTGCGCGCTGGCGCGTTCGATTACATCATGAAGCCTTTCGATCTGCGCCACGTCGAAGCCGCTGTCGAACGGGCGCTTGAACACCGGGATCTTCTGCTGGCCAAACGTCACTACGAGAACTTCCTTGAAAAACTGGTCGAAGATCGCACGGCGCGACTTGATCGCGCTTTGGCTTCGCTTGAGGAATCGTACCGCGCGACGTTGCGCGCGCTAGTGATGGCGCTCGAAATACGCGACTCGGAGACGCACGGACACTCGGAACGTGTGGTCAACTTCAGCCTCCGTCTGGGACGCGAACTGGGTCTGTCAGAAGAGGAGCTGCGCGCCTTGGAGTTCGGCGCTCTATTACACGACATCGGCAAAATCGGCATTCCTGACTCCATTTTGCGTAAGCCCAGTCAATTGTCCGAAGAAGAGTGGAAGCGCATGCGCGAGCATCCGCTGCTGGGTCAACAGATCCTTCAAGGCATCAAGTTCTTGGAAGGGGCAGCGAAAGTCGTCGGTCAACACCACGAAAGATGGGATGGATCGGGTTATCCAAAGGGGCTGCGCGGCGAAGAGATCGACATCAAAGCGCGCATCTTCGCCGTCGCCGACGCGCTCGACGCCATGATGAGCGATCGCGTTTATCGCAGCGGGCAGCCCTACGAATTGGCGGCGGCTGAACTTTGTCGTCATGCGGGCACGCAGTTTGACCCGCGCGTCATTGAAGCTTTCCGTCGCGTTCCGCGCGAGGATTGGGAAGAGCTGAACCAGCAGTCGCTCGAAGCGGTGAGAGATTCGAGGAACATCTTTTCAGTGACGTAGGTCGTTGGTTCGACGCGCGATGCGATCGAGAAAGCGACTTAAGCAAGCGCGACGCTCCGGGCTGTCGAACCGCTCGCGCGCCACAGATGAAACCCAGGCGCAAAGAAGTAGGCCCTTTGCCTTGATGCGATGATCAATGGCGCGCTTAGCGTGGCGTGGGGGCGCTGGGTCTATTTCGCCGGGCGCCTTTGCCTTGATGCGATGATCAATGGCGCGCTTGCGCCTGCACGGCCGTGATAGCGACCGCATCGACGATGTCTTGCGCCTTGCAACCGCGCGACAGATCGTTTGCAGGCCGGTCCAGCCCTTGAAGGATGGGGCCGATGGCCGTTGCGCCCGCCAAACGTTCGGTCAACTTGTAGGCGATGTTTCCCGCCTGCAGGTCGGGAAAGATCAGCACGTTGGCGCGACCAGCGACCGGCGATCCCGGGGCTTTCGACTCGGCGACGTGCGGCACGAGCGCGGCATCGGCTTGTAGTTCGCCATCGATCAGAAGCTCCGGCGCGCGTGCACGCACGGTGCGCGTCGCCTCGACGACCTTGTCCACGAGGCGGTGCGCAGCGCTCCCCTTGGTCGAAAAAGAGAGCATGGCAACGCGCGGTTCGACGCCGAGCAGCGCGCGACAGGAATCGGCCGAAGCGATGGCGATCTCGGCCAACTCCGACGCTGAAGGTTCGATGACCACGCCGCAGTCGGCGTAGATGAGCGCGCCGTCGGCGCCGAAATCTTTGTTCGGCAGGACCATGACGAAGAAACTCGAGACGATCTTGAACCCGGGGCGAAGCCCAATGCAGTGGAGCGCAGCGCGCACCGTGTGAGCCGTGGTGTTGGTCGCACCAGCAACGGAACCGTCGGCGCGTCCCAAGCGCACCATGAGATCGCCGTAATAGAGCGGGTCTTCGACCGTGCGTCGCGCTTCGTCGTAGGTCGTCCCCTTAGCGCGACGCAACTCGTAGTAGAGCGCAGCCATCTTCTCCAAGTCCGGCGCGCGACGGTGGTCTATGATTTCGGCCCCAGTCAGATCCGCGCCGAGCTGACGTGCCGTCGCTCGGATGCGTTCGACATCGCCGAGCAAGGTCAAACGCGCCAGCTTGTCACGCAGGCAGATCGCCGCTGCCTCGACGGTGCGTGGATCTTCGCCTTCTGGCAAGACGATGTGTCGCGGATCGGAAGCGGCCTTTTGACGGATCCTTTCCAGAACGTTCATTTTTCCGAAGTCTTCTCGTTCAACTAGGTTACCGACCTCACTGAAATGGCGGACAAACAACGCGCACTAGTGATAGCGGCTCCGTTCCAACCGATTGATCGATCTCGATGAAACGGCGCGCCCTGCTCGTGCTTAGCGTTCTCGCCGATGCGCGATCAAAGTTCGACCATGCCGACCGTGCCCAAAGCGACCAACAAGGCGCGCTTCAAGCCTTCCTGTCGCCCGCGCGCGTCGTACCATTCATCGAGCGTGTGGACGTTACCCGAGGTCCCGCCGACGCCAATGGTGATCGCCGGGATGCCGCGCGCAATCGCGATGTTGGCATCGGTCGAGGCGCACTCAAGACGCGGGGTCGCGCCGAAAACGCGCGTCGCCTCCATGGCCAACTGGACCAGTGGAGAATCAACTGGAGTTTCACCGCCCGGCCTTTCGCCGAGAAGTTCGATCTCGACTTCCAACGGCGTCGTCCCCACAAGGCGCGCCTCGTTCTCCGTCTCGGCGGCTCGCTGGACGGCGCGATGGAAGAACTCAGTCAAGCGTTCCAATTCGCTCGACGCTTCCGAACGCAGATCGACATCCATGCTCGCTTCGCGCGCGATGACGTTGACGCCCGCGCCGCCCTGTACGCGCCCGACGTTGAACGAGGTGCGCGGGCTGACGGCGAGCGGATAGCCAGATAGGTGTGTGATGGCTCGTCCGAGCGCGTGGATTGGGTTGGCGATGCCGAAATCGCCCCACGAATGACCGCCAGCGCCGACGAAGCGCACGCGAAAACGGCGCGAGGCGAGCGCGCCGTTAGTGATGCGTTCCAACCCTGGTCCGTCCAAACTGATGAAAGCATCGATCTCGTTGGCCCACTCGCTTCGTTGCAAAAGGTAACGCACGCCGCGCAAGTTGCCTTCTCCCTCTTCACCGACCGTGCCGATGAAGAGGATCGAACCTTCCGTCTCGATGGCGCAGGCTTCGAGCGCATCGAGCAACGCGAGCAAGGCCACTAGTCCGCACCCATCGTCGGCGATTCCCGGCGCGCGCAGTACCGACCCTTTGCGTCGCACGGTGAAATCCGTCCCCGGCGGGAAGACCGTGTCCAGATGCGCGCTCAAAACGAGCAACGGGTGGAGCCGACGCCCGGGCCGCAACGCGACGCAGTTCCCTTCCGCATCGATCTTCGTTTCGCGCAGGCCCAATCGGCGAAAACGCTCCGCCAAGGCGCGCGCTCGTTGTTGTTCGCCGAAGGGCGAAGACGGGATGGCGCAAATGGCCGCGTGCTCGTCATCGGTAACGCGGGCTTGCGCATCGAGGCGGGCAAAAGCGCGCGACACCTGTTCCTTTCGCAGAAGCTCGCGCACAGTGGCGGCGGGCGCGAGGATACTCGTTGAAGCGACCATGCTCTTGCTGTTCGGTGCGATCAAATTTTCAGAAGGCTCGTTTCGCCATGCCTACAGTTGGGCACGCCTACTGCCGTGCGTCGGACCTCGCTTCAAACGAGTTGCATCACCTCCTCTTCGCTGAGCACGGTGGGCGACTGTTTGGCGCGCTCGAAGATGCGCGTCACGCGCTCTTCGGTCGGCTCGATGCCGCGCGATTCAAGCCAGAAGATGACGTTCGATTTGCCGCTCATCGGACCGATTTCGATCACCTGCCTGAGACCGAATAGACCTGCCGGCACGCCCGAATAGACCGCATCGGCCAGCTCCACATCGCCCTTACGGTAGCTTTTGATCACCGCGGCGGCATGAACGCCGGTCGCCGTGCGAAAAGCATCGCGTCCGAAGACGGGGTAATTGCGCGGAATGGTCCAGCCGCAAGCTTCCGCCGCTTTTTCGCAGTAGTCGCGCAAGCGCGAAAGATCGTTGTCGATCCACCCCATCAGTTTCAAGTTGACGAGCAGCTGATCCAGCGGCGTGTTGCCGACGCGCTCGCCGATGCCAAGTGCCGTGCCGTGTACTTGATCGGCCCCAGCTTCGAGCGCGGCGATGGAATTGATCACGCCCAACCCTCTATCTTGATGCCCATGCCAATCGAGCCTGACAGGTTCGCCCTGCTCCTCGATGATGCGGCGCACGAAGCGGATCACGGCGCGCGCTCCGTCGGGCGTGGCATGGCCGACCGTGTCGCAGACGCAGACGGCTCTCGCCCCGCACTGAATGGCCGTCGTGTAAAGCGCGCGAATCGTTTCAGGCTGCGCCCGCGTCGTGTCTTCGGTGACGTACATCACGGGAAGCCCTTGCTTGACGGCGAAGGTGACCGCCTCCTCCGTTAGCTTCAGGAGCTTATCGAGCGTCCAGTCTTCGGCGTAGAAGCGGATCGGCGATGATCCGATGAAAGTGCAGGCCTCGATCGGAATTCCCACTCGATGCGACGTTTCGACGATCGGGATGATGTCGTTCAAGTGTGTGCGCGCGGCGCAGTTCGGACGAATGCGCAGACGCTTGTCGGCGATCTCGCGCGCCAACCGCTCGACGCTCATGGCGTGTAATCCGCCAGCCCCCGGAAGCCCGATATCCGCTGTGTCGATCCCCAAAGATTCCATTAGGTGGAGCAATTCAAGTTTCTTTTCGATGGACGGCTCGCGCACCGACGGCGATTGCAACCCATCGCGTAACGTCTCATCGTCGAAGCTGATACGCCGATTAGGTTTCTTCAACGTCGGCTCGATTTTGTTCCAATCGTAGATCAACTCGTGCACGGACATCGCCTCTCCCTCTCGAATCTTTCGCCTTGTTCTTCTCATCTCGATTAGAGCAAGCGGCGGAAGTGGAAGTCAAGCGTCGCTCCAGCCGCTCGCCGAAACAGCGCACGCCGACCTCCGCGCCCGCGCGACGGTGACAGACGCGACGACGCGGATCCGGTTTTCGCGGTTTTGACGAGCCGCCGCTTTTGTTATAGGCTTGCGCTCCGCTTGCGCATGAAGATCGCACTCGGTTCGAACCGCCCGGCCAAAGTAGCCGCGCTTGAAGCTTGCGTCGAGCGGCTCGCTGGACTCGACTCGCAGTGGGGCGCCGCCGAGATCATCGCGCGTCCCGTGACGACGACTGCGCCAGCCATGCCGCTCACAGACGAACAGACCATGCGCGGTGCGCGCGAACGCGCCTTGGCGATTCGTCAAATACTCGCGCGCGAGGGTCTTCAGGCTGACCTTTTCGTTGGCCTCGAAGGCGGGTTCCATACCGAACGTCTCTGGCCCGAACGGATCACGTTCTTGCGCAATTGGGCTTATGTCACCGACGGCACGCGCGGCGCTTTCGGCGCCGGTCCGAGCATTCAAGTTCCGCCGCGCATCGCCGCTTGCGTCATCGAGCAGGCGCGCGAACTCGGTGAGGTCATCGACGAGATCGCTGGCGAACAAGATGTGCGCAGCCGCCAAGGCGCTTGGGGCGTTCTTTCGCGCAACCTCATCACGCGCGCGATGAGCTTCGAGATGGCGCTCATCGCCGCGCTCGCTCCATTCTACAACGGCGAACTTTATCGGGATTGAAATGGACGAAATGCTGACACAAGACTGGCCGCCTCCACATCAAACATCGACGGGCTGGATCGAAGTGATCGCCGGATCGATGTTTTCGGGCAAATCCGAAGAGCTTATCCGTCGCTTGCGTCGCGCCAAGATCGCGCGCCAAAAGGTGCAGGTCTTCAAACACCGCATCGATGCGCGCTATTCGACGGACCACATCGTCTCGCATTCCGACATGCGCCACGAATCGGTCGCCGTCGAATCGGCGGCGGAGATCCTCGCCCGACTCGAACCCGGCACCGAAGTCGTCGGCATCGACGAAGGACAGTTTTTCGACAACGATCTGGTGGAGGTGGCCAACGAACTGGCGCGGCGTGGGATTCGCGTCATCATCGCGGGCCTTGACCAAGACTACATGGGACGACCCTTCGAACCCATGCCGCAACTTTTAGCCATCGCTGAGTACATCACGAAGACGCACGCCATCTGCGTCCGCTGCGGCCAGCCGGCCAACTATTCGCAACGCATCGTGCCTGTGGAAGGGCGCGTTGCCGTCGGCGCCGCCGATATGTACGAGGCTCGCTGCCGACGTTGCTTCGTCCCGCACGCCGACGCGCCAACACCGCACGTCGTCGAAGAGAGGGCGGATGAAACGCCAACGAAACGGCATCATTGACTAAAGACCGACTGAATGATGGGTCGAGCCTTTCTCAGGCGACCGAGCCGTGATATGCTCTGCGCTGTCTTCCCCCGAAGCTTTTCCCCCGTTCCGCGTTCTTCCGCGAATCTTTCGTCGAGGAGGTCTATTGCCATGATGGGAAAGAAAACGTTCGCCCTGCTCGCCATCGCGCTCGCAGTCGCGGCCTGCCAACAAACGCCGCAAACAGCCAACGTCAATTTGAACGCCAACGTAAACGCGAACGTGAGCGCGACGCCAACGCCCGAAGCGGCCCGCGCCTTGGAGGCGCGCGAACCCGAAACTTATGCCGCGACGCTGGTCCTGACAGGGCAAACGGCAGGAGGCGAACAAGTGGTCGGCGGCCCGACGCTGACGGCTGACGTGGCGCGCAGCGGCGACAATCGCCGTTACTCATTCCGCTTGCCCAACGGCGAACAGGTCATCTATCTGGAACGAGGTGCCGAGCGCTATTTGATCTTTCCGAATCGGCGCCAATATGCCGAGGTCAATCGTGAAGCGGTCGGCTTTGAAGTGCCGCGCATCATGACGCCGGGCGAGATCGTGGCCCAGTTGCGCGCTCAAAGCGGCTACGAGCGCGTCGGCGAAGAGCAGATGAACGGACGCATCGTGATCAAATACCGCTATGCGACCGCAGTCCGCACCGGCACCGAAGCGGGCACCGCACAAGCTGAGAACTTCGTCTACGTTGACAAAGAGACGGGCTTGCCGCTGCGTTCGGAACTTCGCTCCGAAACTGAACGCGAAGTGCAGGGCGTCAAAAGCTTACGCCTCGTCGCCGAGATGCGCGACATCAGAACCGAGGTCGATCCGGCGCTCTTCGAAGTACCGCCGGACTTCAATCGCGTGACGACCGAGCAAGTGCGTCAGCAGATAGACGCGCTCGCGTCCCTCTTCACCGCCGTCTTGCAGAACGTGATGCAACGGTCGGCGGTGACGCCATCGCCAACGGCAACGCCGTCGCCGACAGCGCGTTGAGTCCTCGTCTCGGAGGTGCCCGATGAAATACCTAGCGACCTTGGTGCTCGGCGCGCTCATCGGCGGCGGTGCCGTCTATTTCCTCTTCGTCGGTCTGCCACGCGCGCAATCCTTGCCCGGCGAGCCGTTGCGTGCGCCAGAGGCAGATGGGGCAGCGACCACGGCAGTCATCACGCTCGATGAACGCTTCTTCAACTCGGTGATCGAAACCATCTTTCGCGAGGTCGGCGAGCCGTCGTTCAGGCTCGCCCTCAACGGCGTGATGATCAGTCGTACGCAGGATGCGGGCTGCCCAAGCCAAGTTACCATCACGCCGGAGCAGAACGGCGCACGCACCTTTGTGCGTTTGACCGATGGGCGCATCAACGCGCCACTAGCCTTTGCTGGCAATTACAACGCCTTCGGACGCTGCATCAACTTTCGCGGCGCAGCGCAAACCAACATCCAACTGCTCTTCAACCGCGAACGGCAGACACTCTACGGGCAAATCAACGTCGAAGGGATTTCGCCGGAGGGCGTTTCGCCAGCTTTCGCCGGGCTTATCGCGCTCTTTGTGCAGCGCGTGCTCAATGACCGCGTCAATCCGATCGAAGTGCTGCGCGGCGACCAACTGGCGCTCAACCTTCCGGTGCAAGCCGCTGGCGGAGCGCTGCGCGCGCGCGTGGCAGACATCCGCGCTGAGATCGTCGACGGCGCGCTGCGCCTGCACATCATCTATGATTTCAACGGCACACGCGCGCAAACGGCCTTGCGCATCGCTGACGCGCGGCGGTAATTTAAAATGACGATCCGTTCGTTGTTCTTCCTCCTCCTTTGTTCGCTCCCCGTGTGCGCTGAAGAAGCCATGCTCGCTCCCGGAGTAAGCCGCGAATTGGCGCTGGCGCGCGCTGCGCGCTACGGCGACGTCCGCTATGACCTCAACGTAGAGCTTGCGCCCAAGGCGGAGCGGCTTCGCGGCAGCGCGGAGATTCGTTTCAAGCTCCGCGAGATTCCCGCCCAACTGGTGCTCGATTGGCGCGCGCCATCCGCCGACCGCGTGCGCGATCTCGAGCTGAACGGACGCGCCGTCATCCCCAAACACGAGAACGACCATTTGACGATCCCTGGGCAGTTTCTGCTCGCAGGCGAGAACCGACTGCGACTGCAATTCGAATCGCCGATCAGCGCTTCGGGCACTGCCGTGACGCGCTATTTGGACCGCGAAGATGGCGGCGAATACATCTACACGCTCTTCGTCCCGTCTGATGCGAGCACGGTCTTCCCCTGTTTCGATCAACCTGATCTGAAGGCGCGTTTTCGTTTAGAAGTCACGGTGCCGCAAGACTGGGAGGTCGTCTCGAACACGCGCGCGCGGCAGATCACGCCGCGCATGGACGGGACCAAAGTCATAAAGTTCGGCGAGACGCCGCCGATCAGCACCTATCTGTTCGCCTTCGCTGCCGGACCGTTCGTCGAGCTGCGCGACGCGCGTTCTCCGTTTGACACGCGGCTTTATGTGCGTCGCTCGCGGCGTGCGCGCGCGCTCGAGGAAGAAGAAGCGCTGTTTCGTTTGAATCGTGAGGCGCTCCAATTCTTCGCGCGCTACTTCGACCACCCATACCCGTTTGAAAAGTACGACCTCGTCATCGTACCGGAGTTCGCCTACGGCGGTATGGAGCATGCTGGCGCGACCTTTCTCCGCGAAGAAGCGGCGCTCTTTCCATTCGATCCGACGGCCAACGACCTGCTGTCGCGCGCCGAACTGATTCTTCACGAGGCGGCACACCAATGGTTCGGCGACCTCGTGACCATGCGATGGTTCGATGACCTATGGCTCAAAGAAGGCTTTGCAACCTTCATGGCGTACAAAGCGATCGAGAAGCTCCTGCCGCAATACAACGCGTGGAAAGCTTTCTACCAACGCACCAAGCCCGCCGCCTACGCCACCGATGCGACCAAGGGAACAACGCCAATCTATCAAGAAGTGCCCAACCTCTCGGCGGCGAAATCAGCCTATGGAAACATCGTCTATCGCAAAGCGCCTTCCATGCTCCGCCAAGCGGAGTTCTTTCTGGGTCCTGAGAATTTTCAGCGCGCCGTTCAACGCTTCATCCGCGAATACGCTTTCGCCAACGCAACTTGGTCAGATTTAGTGGTCGCGTTTGAACGGACTTCAGGGCGTCGGCTCGATCGTTGGGCCGAGGCGTGGGTCAAACGTCGCGGCATGGCCGATGTCCGCGTCCACATAGAGGTTGACCGGCGCGGATTGATCAGCCGATTCACGCTCGTCCAACGCGACGTGCTCGATGAGGGGGGCGCGTGGCCCATGCGCGTGAAAGTGCTGCTCGCCTACGATGACCGAAAGCAGGAGGTCTTCCCCATTACGCTGGAAGGTGCAGGCGCGACCGACATCCCGCAGGCCGCAGGACGACCGCGTCCGGCGTTCGTCTTCGCCAACTACGAAGATTATGGCTACGGACGCTTCCTGCTCGATGCGGCGAGCCGCGAAGCGGTGATCGCGCGTCTCGACAAGATAGAGGACGATTTCTTGCGCGCGCTGCTGTGGGGCGCCGTCTGGGACAGCGTGCGCGAGGCGGAACTGGCGCCTATGCGTTACATCAAACTCGCCCTGCAGTTGCTCGCGACCGAGCGCGACGAGCTGACCGTACAAAGCACGCTCAACCGCCTGCAAACGGCCTTCAATCGTTACCTGTCAGCGGAGCAACGCCAACAGGTAGCGCCGCAATTGGAGGCCTTTTTGTTGAACCAATCGCAACATGCGGCAAACGTCGGGTTGCGCATCACATACTTTCGCGCCCTGCAATCAGTGGCAACCACCGACGCGGCGCGCGGGTTCCTCAAGAAGCTTCTGCGCAGCGAAGCTTCCGTTCCCGGCATGACCCTGCGCTCGCGCGACCGTTTCTCGGTGGTTACGGCGCTCCTCGCACGCGATGATCCGCAAGCGCCGGCACTGCTAGAGCAAGAGAGCCGCGCTGACAAATCGGACGACGCGCGTCGCTACGCCTACGCGGCGGGCGCAGCAAGACGAAGCGCAGAGGTGAAGCGAACGTATTTCGACGCCTACTTAAACGATGCACAGCTCCCGGAAAGTTGGATTGAAGCGAGCCTCGCCCCATTCAACTCCTTTGAGCAGGCCGACTTGACGCTGCCCTATTTGGAACCAGCGCTGCGCGAACTACCGCGCCTAAAAAGAACGCGCAAGATATTCTTCGTCAACAACTGGCTTGCGGCTTTCATCGGCGGGCAGTGCAATGAGCGTGCGCAAAACATCGTGCGCCGCTTTCTCAACGGTGCGCCCGACCTCGACCGCGACCTACGCCTCAAAGTTCTCGAAGCCGCTGACGAGCTCGACCGGTGCGTACGCATCAAGCAAAGATACGCCAACGAAGCAGGCAACATTGAGCGGACCAACTGAGGCCCGTCCGGGTAATGGCGTTTGCACAAAGCCATACGCCATATTAGCGGGAGGCTTAAGGCGTACGATCACCGGTCATACTTTATGGAACTAATCTTTGGTAGAGGAGATAGTAGAGGAGACGCCAGATGAGGCGTATAAAGATAAAAGATATCGGCAAGAGCCGAGCTTTTGAAGCAGGCGATCGAAAGCGGCGATGCTTGAGAGTCCCACGCGCTGCGCGCCCTATCAATGAATTTTGCTGGTGCACCCGGGAGGACTCGAACCTCCGACCTTCTGATTCGTAGTCAGACGCTCTATCCAACTGAGCTACGGGTGCATCGGAATTTTCCATAATAAAAGGCGAGGAACGGATAAGTCAAGCGCACAAGCTCGACAGCTTGCGATCACGGTGCAGTCGAGTTCGATCCACTTTCGCGCCCGCTTGGATCGCGTCGCATCTCCCACCAACGCTTCGCCAAAGACGGCATAGCTCGCACGAGGCCGCTCAGCGAGCCATCCGTGAAATGGCGCGCGAGGCGGCGAAATAGCTGCTGCGCTTGCGGACTGTATTTGTACCACCACGGATCTCGAAGAAGGGTCAAGCGGTTCGCGTGCACGTGTTGCGGGGCAACCATCTCCAAAAGCCCGAGCCGCCCGTGAGTTCGTCCCCAGCCGCTGCGGCGCACACCACCCCAAGGCGCTTGCGCGATCGCGTGCGTGTATAGGACCTCGTTGATCATCACTGTGCCAACGCAGAGTTCGCCAGCAAGAGCACGCCCACGATTTACATCGCGGGTCCAGATGCTTGCCGTCAATCCGTACGCGGAATCGTTTGCCAACTCGATGGCTTCCTCCTCCGTGCGAAACGTCATTACCGGCAGCACCGGACCGAAAGTCTCTTCGCGCATGACGAGCATTGAATGATCCACATTCGCCAACACTGTCGGCGCGTAGAAGAGTCCGGCGCCGCGATCAAGCCGCCGTCCACCAACGAGCAAGCGCGCGCCGCGGGCCAAGGCATCGCGCACATGTTCCTCGACCACTTTCAACTGCTTCTCGCTTGACATTGCGCCGAGGTCGGATCCGTCATCTGCACCGACTTTCAGCCTTGCTGTCTCTTCGACGACGCGTCGCAAGAACTCTGCGGCGATGCTTTCGTGAACGTAACACCGCTCCACCGAAGCGCAGGCTTGTCCGGCGTTGGCGAAAGCGCCCCACACGGCGGCGGCTGCCGCTTTATCCAGATCGGCGTCGGCCAGCACGATCATCGCATCCTTGCCCCCGAGTTCGAGCACGACTGGCGTCAATTGTCGCGCGGCCGTTTCGGCAACACGCCTGCCCGTCTCGACGCTCCCCGTAAAGATGATCTTATCGACGCCGCTGGCGACAAGCGCAGCGCCGGTCGTTCCATCGCCGGTGACGATTTGCAAAACTCCCTCCGGCAGACCAGCTTGCGCGAAGAGGCGCCCGATGGCGAGTCCCGTCAACGGAGTCAGTTCGCTTGGTTTGAGGATCACGGCGTTGCCAGCGACAAGCGCCGTAGCCACTTGCCCAACAGGGATGGACCACGGAAAGTTCCACGGCGAAATGATGCCGATCGTTCCAAGCGGTCGATAGGCGATGTGCGACTTGCGACCGAGAAGCGCGTAATGGCCGATTGAGATCGGTTCATCGCGCAGCAGGCGTTCGGCGTGGTGCGCAAAATAGCGCAGAAGATCGAGCGACGGGACAAGGTCCATGGCAATCGCTTCGGGGAGAGGTTTGCCAGATTCACGCGCGATCAACTGTGCGATCTCGTCTAGACGATCGAGCGCGATGCGACGCGCATGAAGAAGCACGCGCGCGCGCTCAGCGATTGAACGCGCTGCCCACGCGCTTCTCGCAGCGCGCGCTCGCTCCACGGCACGCCGCACGTCATCAGCGACGGCGATCGGCACGCGACCGATCTCCACGCCCGTCTTCGGGTCTCGGGAGATTATCTCGCGTCCTGAAAAGACTCGCTCCGATGAACCTTCCGCCGCTTCCGCTGCGCTCATGATTCTCAACTCGCCGACGATTATGACGCGGAAAGGGCATGAAAAGGAAGCGGCAAAAGCGCGCAACAACGCTTCGCCTTACGGCGCCGAACATCACGCGCGGGCAGAAGAAGCGACTGAGAAGGACGTTCTCGTTGTCGCTTTTCCGCTCTTTTGTTTACAATCGACCTTTGCGAGCGCGATCTTTCGATCATGACGTTATGGGAGAAAAGATGAAAAGGGAGCAACTGACGGAGTTCATGCGTCGCATGGAACCGCGATCGGTCGCCATCGTTGCAGGCGCGCGCGAAGTGACGCGCTCCAACGATACGCACTACCGTTTCCGTCAAGACTCGGACTTCTATTATCTGACCGGTTTCGACGAGCCAGAAGCGATCGCCGTCATCTCACCCGAGGCCGAAAAGCCGTATACCCTCTTCGTTCGCCCCCGCGACCCGGAGAAGGAGACGTGGGATGGGCCGCGCGCTGGAGTGGAAGGGGCGATCGAGCGGTACGGCGCCGATGCAGCTTTTCCGATCGGAGATTTTTGCATGAAACTGCAGGAGATCCTGCAAGGCAAAAGGACGCTCTATTACCGCCTCGGGACGGATCACGAACTGGACCAAAAGATCATTGAAGAGATCGCGCGCATGCGCGCGCTCGGCCGGCGTGGCGTCATCCCTCCACACACCATCACGGACACGGGCGTCATCCTGCACGAGATGCGTTTGATCAAAAGCGAGAGCGAGATCGCGTTGATCGAACGAGCCGCTGAAATCACCGCCGAAGCACACCGCGAAGCGATGCGGGCAGCGCGTCCGGGAATGCACGAGTACGAAGTCGAAGCGTTGATCGAATACATGTTTCGTCGCCGCGGCGCGACCCCTGCTTATACGTCTATCGTCGGCAGCGGCGAAAACGCGACCGTGCTTCACTACTCGGCGAACAACGCGGCGATCCGAGAAGGCGATCTGTTGCTGATCGATGCTGGCGCGGAATTTCAGGGGTACGCCGCCGATATCACGCGCACCTTTCCGGTGAGCGGACGCTTCAACCGCCCGCAGCGCGAGATCTACGAGGTCGTGCTCGAAGCGCAAAAGGCCTGTATCGCGATGGTCAGACCCGGCGTCTCCATAGACGAGTTGCACAACCGTTCCGTGGAGTTGTTGACCGAGGGACTAGTTCACCTCGGTCTGCTCCAAGGCGACTTGAATGAATTGATCGAAAAGGAGGCTTACAAAAAGTTCTACATGCACCGCTTGGGCCACTATCTAGGAATGGACGTTCACGACGTTGGACTCTATTACGTCGATGGCGAATCGCGAAAGCTCGAACCCGGCATGGTGATCACCGTCGAACCCGGTCTGTACGTAGCGCGCAATCAGGAAGCGAAAGAGGAATATCGCGGCATCGGCGTGCGCATTGAAGATGATGTTCTCGTCACGGCGGAAGGGCACCGCGTGTTGACCGCAGGCGTGCCTAAGGAGGTCGAAGAGATCGAACAGTTCATCGCGCGTGCGCGCGTCGAGGAGAGCAGCTTAAACCGAAGCTCGTTCAACGCGAATCCGAGCTGACGCCCGTCGCAAAGCGAGCCTATTTTCGACGCGCGGACACTGGTTCAGTCGGACGCTAACCGAAGGTCTCGAGTCAAGCTCAAATAAAAGCGCACATCGGAAGCGGGGCGTGCAACCTTCAACTGATTTCGCCGAGCGAACTCGGACAAAAGAACTCGATGGGCCGTGCCGTCCGAACTCAGAGCATTTTCCACCCACTTCAGCTAACCTACGCTAGCACCGTCTTCGGCGCGTCGTCCGAACTTAAATACTATAAATACTATTTTTCCGCGCCATCTGCGTGCGAAAGTTCGGCGACGATCTCGCGGGCGACGGCGCGCGCGCGTTCCGTCTCATCGGGCCGAAAAGAGACCGCGCCGACCACGGGGTGACCGCCTCCGCCATACCGTTCGCAAATGGTCGCGATGTTGTGGCGACGCGGGCGCGGACTCCACGGATTGGAGCCGACCGAGATCTTGGTGCGACCGGGGCTGCGCGTTAGCGCTACTGAGTAAGTCGTCTCTGGGAAAAGGTAGTACGGGGCGAACTTGTTGAAAGTCTCTACGCCTTCATCGAGCAGATCGAAGAAGACGACCCCATCTTTGTAGATCGCCTTGCTTTGCACGAGGCCGAGCGATTGTTGCTGCGCTTCAAGCGCGCGCCGAAATCTCCGCTGCACGTCGTCCGACGCGGCCACTTCATCCAACGGATAAACGCAAAGAGCGCGGATGATACCCTCGATGAAGCGCTCATCCTCTTCGCTTTCGATCACGAGCATCAATTGAAGCGCCGGAGCACGAAGTTCTACCGCTTCGGCAGCCGAATCGTAAAGAGCGCCGTCGATTTTGTGCGCCCAAGCGACCAACGGGTCGAGCATCGGATCATGAAACGAATGGCGCGCGAGCGCGTAATCGGCGATCAACTCGGTGCAGGAACGGCGCGTCGGGTCCCAGACTTTGCGCTCGTTCTTGGTGCGACGGTAGTGCTCTTCATCAGCGGGCGAAAGGAAGGCCGACTGATGATGATCAAACCACCAAGTCAAGCGCTCCGATGGGCTGTATTTGAAATCGACGATGGCGTTCTCATCTCCGTCGAACATCTCCTCGTCGAAGAGTTCGCCCGGGCGATGGTGCAACCCGCGATAGCGGATCTGAGCTTCTTTGTGGAGACGCTCCGAGTAAAAGCGCGTGAAGACGACCGCCGAACAGACCCCATCGAAACAACGGCCGTGGTAAAGCAAGCGGAGTTTCATGGCGATGCGATCTACTGAGTCGATCCAGACGAAAGAAATAACGCGACATCTTAGCAACATTCGCCGCGTAAGACTAGCTGCCAAGCGGGAGTTCGAATCGTCGGCCATTGTTTGTGATAATGCCGCGCAGCCGTTTCAATGGAAAAAGAAGAAAAGCCCTCAAGTGCCTGCAAGGCTGCACGGGGCAGTTTACGCTCAATCGAGAGGGATGGTCGAAGATGATTCCGATGAGAGGCCCGAAATCTTTGATTCGCACCGGACTCGCTCTAGCGTTGAGCGCGCATTTTTCGGTCGCGCTCGCGTGCGCTCAAGCGCCGCGCTCCGTCACCACCAAAAATGCCAGCGATGGTGCCAATGCTGCGCCGCTTCGACGGTACTTGATCACACCGGAGACGCTTCCGCCGCCTTTTGCGACGCCGGATGCAACTAACCCACCGCGCCTCATTCCACAACCGCCCGGCGCGAAGCTCAACATGCCAGCCGGCTTCGCCATCGAAACTTACGCCGAAGGCTTTCAGCGTCCGCGCGAGATGGCGCTTGCGCCCAATGGCGATGTCTTCGTCTCCGATTCCGAAGCCGGACAGATCATCGTTCTGCGCGATGCGAACGGCGATGGGAAACCGGATCAGAGGTCCGTCTTCGCTTCCGGCTTGACGCAACCTTTCGGCATCGCTTTTTGGCGCGACTACGTCTACATCGGCAACACCAACGCCGTGGTCCGTTTCCGTTACCGTCCAGGGCAAACGCAAGCCGAAGGGGCGCCGGAGAAGATCGCCGACCTTCCGGGTAAAGGTTACCGCGAACACTGGACGCGCAACCTCATCTTCAGCCCCGATGGGAGCAAGCTCTATGTGACCGTCGGTTCGGAGTCAAACGTTTCGGTTGAAACGGAACCGATGCGCGCGGCGATCACCGAATTCAATCCCGACGGGTCAGGCAAAAGGATCTTTGCCAGCAGCCTGCGCAATCCAATCGGTGTCGCCTTCAACCCTGTGACCGGCAAGCTCTGGGCTGTAGTACAAGAACGCGATCGCATCGGCGACGACCTTGTGCCAGACTACGTAACGGAAGTCAAAGAGGGGGCTTTTTACGGTTGGCCTTTCGCCTACATCGGGCCACATGAAGACCCGCGACGCAAAGGCGAGCGCCCCAATCTGGTGCGCAAGACCGTTAAGCCCGACGTCTTGATCCAAGCCCATTCAGCGGCGATGGACCTCGTCTTCTACGACGGCAAGATGTTTCCAGAAGAGTATCGCGGCCACGTCTTCGTCTCGCTTCGCGGGTCGTGGAACCGCTCGAAACGCACCGGTTACAAGATCATCCGCATCCCGTTCAAAGATGGACGCCCCGTTGATGGAAGCTATGAAGATTTCATCACCGGCTGGATGCTAGATGAGAATCGAGCCGAGGTTTGGGGGCGTCCTGTGGGCTTGCTCGTGTTGCCGGATGGATCGCTCTTGATCTCGGACGACGGCGCGAACAAGATATGGCGCGTCACCTATCGCGGGCGCTGAATAGACCATTCTTCTTTCGGAAACGAAAGAGCGGCCAGCAGTCGCACCGCGAACGATTCTTTTGGCGTCTTCTGAGCGACCGGCGCTGAGCGCTCTTGCGCGCAGAGCTTGGAAGATGAAGCTTTCAACAACGAAGGCGTTTCCTTTATCGCCCGCTATTCGCGTGTCTTGCGCGCAGAGTTGGAGGATGAAGCTTTCAACAACTTACTTTGCGGGCATCGTTTGGACCAACGTTGGAACGACGCTGCGCTGCATTCGACGCCCGATCACGACGCGGGCGAGAGCGCTCTTTTGCGTCCTGTTGTTTTCGCTCGTCGGCACGAATTTGGCGCAAGAGGGGGCGCGCTCTGCGATTCGCGGCGAAGTGCGCGACCAAACTGGGCTACCCATCGTCGGTGCAACCGTTGAGCTGCAAGGCGAAGGTTGCCATGGGGCGACGCGCACGGATCAAGCGGGACGCTTTCAAATCGTCGGACCCGACGTCCGGTGTACGCTCATCGTCAGCGCGCCGGGATTCGCCGTTCACGCGGAGATCGTCACCGTGCAAGACGTCGGCGCGGCGCCGCTACAAGTCACGCTCGCGCCAGCGGCCTTCAACGAGCGCGTCAACGTTACGGCAGCGCGCGTTCCGATGAGCATTGGCGACACGCCGCAGAGCGCCCGCACTTTGTCGGATCGAGAGCTGCTGACAACAGCGGCGCCCACGCTCGATGATGCCTTGCGCCAAGTCGTTGGTTTCGCCCTTTTTCGGCGCGCTGGCAGTCGCACAGCTAATCCGACGTCGCAAGGCGTTAGTTTGCGCGGCATCGGCGCGAGCGGCGCGAGCCGTGCGCTCGTCCTCGTCGATGGTGTTCCGCTCAACGACCCGTTCGGCGGATGGGTTTATTGGGGACGCGTGCCGATGGCGGCGATCGAGCGCGTCGAAGTTCTGCGCGGCGCGGCGTCGGATCTTTACGGAAGTTCTGCGCTCGGCGGCGTCGTGCAGATCATCACGCGCCGGCCCGAAAGACCGATCTTGGTCGCTGATGCTTCTTTAGGCAGTTAAGGCACCGGCATGGGATCGTTCTTCGCTGGCGGAAGATGGCGCGATTGGGGACTCGGGCTGTCCGCCGAGGGCTTCCACACGGATGGCTACGTCCTCGTCAACTACCCCACGGCGCGCAGCCGGGGGCTT
>NZ_PSLQ01000011.1:31270-41497 GCF_040289685.1 Pyrinomonas sp. | reverse complement strand
AAGCCCGGGGCTCCCGGCGGCGCGTTCTGGTGGGCCGGTCGATGTAGCGGCTGGCGTTCGCCGGTCCACCTTCGAAACGATCTTAGACCGGAAGTTCGGCGAACGCGCCAGCCTCTTCCTGCGCGGTTCTTACTTCGCCGAAAGGCGAAGCAACGGCACGCCGCTGCAGACTAATCAGACGCGCGCGCGGCAGTTGAACGCCGGCAGCCGATGGGCTGCGGCTGAAGCGGGCGACTTTGACCTGCGAGCCTACTTGAGCACGCAGGTTTACGACCAAAACTTCTCGGCAGTAGCCGCCGACCGAAGAATGGAGACGTTGACGCGCGTGCAACGTTCTCCATCGCAGGCGTTGGGAGCGGCGCTCCAATGGGCGAAGACGCTCCGCCATCAGACGCTAGTGGCCGGGACCGAAGCGCGCCAAGTGCGCGGCGCAAGCGACGAGACCCTTTTTTCGGGCGGGCGGCCGACTTCGCTTGCAGGTGCCAGCGGCAAACAGCGCACGATGAGCCTGTTCGCCGAAGATTTGATCCGCATCGCGCCGCGCGCCGTTCTCACCGTGGCGTTGCGCTACGATCGCTGGCGAAACTTCGATGCTCTGCGCGCGACGCGCCCCATCGGGGCTTTGCGCGCGACAGTTGACCAATTGACCGAGCGCAAGGAAGCAGCTTTCAGTCCGCGCCTCTCCTTGTTCTACCAATTCAACGAGCGATTGGCGCTGACCGGCTCTGCCTACCGCGCGTTTCGCGCGCCGACGCTCAACGAACTGTATCGCTCCTTTCGCGTCGGCGACGTGCTGACGCTGGCCAACCCCGACCTTCGCGCGGAGAGGCTGACGGGGGGCGAAGCGGGAACGAGCTATGCGCGTGAGCCTTTCTCGGCGCGCGCAGTGTTCTTCTGGTCCGAGATCACGCGCTCCATCGCCAACGTGACGATCTCAGTGGCGCCGACGCTCATCACGCGACAGCGTCAAAATCTCGGGCGCACGCGCGCGCACGGCATTGAGCTCGAAACCGTTTGGCGCCCGACATCGCGCTGGTCCATCGATGGAGACTACATGTTCGTCACCGCAACGGTGGTTCGCTTCCCCGCCAATCGCGCGCTGGAAGGTTTGCGCGTGCCGCAAGTGCCGGCTCATCAGTTGACGTTGCAATCCAGGTACGCAACGCCTTCGGGTTGGAGCTTCGCGGCGCAAGCCAGGGCATCGAGCGCCCAATTCGACGACGATCAAAACCTCTTCCGACTCAGCCCTTATTTTACGCTCGACCTCTTCGCCGCGCGCAAACTCCGTCGTGGACTCGAAATCTTCGCTGCGATGGAGAACGCCTTCGATGCCCGCTATGACATCGGACGCACGCCAGTGAGAACCACAGGACCGCCGCGCCTCGTCCGTTTCGGAATGCGCTTTGCAACAAGCGCACGATGAGGCGCCGTTGTCGCCTTCAAATTCGACGTTCCACGCCGGCTCATGAACCGAAGGGAGAGATGCCCGAAGAGCGCGCTTGTAGTTTCGCAGCCCGCTTCTAGCGGAGAGAGCTAAGCCTTTCGATGTAGGGTCAGGAGGGCGAAGCCGCGAAGGAGGTCCGCCCCACCATCGAACCGGTCCAGCGCGGCACAAGCATCAGCGCAAGCGCGCGCGGCCCTTTCGTGCGCTGCTGACACGCCGTACAAGGTCGCATAAGTCGCCTTGCCCGCGCGTAGATCCTTGCCCGGAGTTTTCCCCAAGTCTCCGACGGTGGAGGTCACGTCGAGAAGATCGTCCGTGATCTGAAAAAGCAGACCGAGTTGCATCCCGTATTCGGTCACTGCAGCAAGATAATCGTCGCTCACCCCGGCGATGAGCGCACCGGCGCGCGCGGCGGCGACGATCATGGCGCCTGTTTTGAAGCGATGCATCCTTTCAAGCGCCGCTTCCGAAACCACTCTTCCTTCAGCCTCTAGGTCGAACGCTTGTCCGGCGACCATGCCGCGCGGCGTGCCGGCGGCACGCGCCAGTTCCGCGACGAGAAGCGCGCGCGTCGTAAGATCAACGTGCTCTTCTTCGGCGATCGCTTGAAAAGCGAGCGCTTGCAAAGCATCGCCAGCGAGAATTGCCGTCGCTTCATCGAAGCGGACGTGACATGTTGGCCGACCGCGCCGCAGATCATCATCGTCCATGGCCGGCAGATCGTCGTGAATGAGCGAGTATGTGTGAACCAGTTCAAACGCGCCGGCTGTGGCGAGCAACGCTTCGGTGCGCGCGCCGAAGGTTTCGCCGACGGCGAGAAGCAGAGAAGGGCGAAAGCGTTTGCCGCCAGCGAAGAGGCTCCAGCGAATCGCACGGTGCAAACGTTCCGGCGGTTCGCTTTCGCGCGGGACCAACCGATCCAACGTCGCTTCGATTGCAGCGCGACGCGCTTTCAGAAAAGCGCGCGCTCGTTCCACAAACGCTTCGTCAGAACGGGATCTCTTCTCCATCAGGCTCTTGTTCGTCATCTTCGCCGAAGCCGTCCTCAGCCTCACCAAAATCGCTGGTGAAGACGCGCCCGTCTGCATCTTGCAGCAGCATCTCGATCCGTCGCTCCGCTTCGTTCAATCGCTCTTGACATTCGCGCGACAAGCGCACGCCCCGTTCGAAAAGTTCCAAGCTCTTTTCGAGCGGCAGGTCTCCGCGCTCCAACTCGCGGACAATCTGCTCGAGCTGCGCGAGCGCCGTTTCAAAATCGACTTCCTTCTTTCCTTCACCCATTCTTTCACCTCACGTCTCGCTTGATCTTCGCCAACCACCGCCACGGAGGCTTGCGGAGACCGCTCGGTTGACAGCACTTCCGATGAGGGTCATCTTGACCTTTCGCGCCGGGTTCGCGATTTCGGGCGCGTCCAGCTTCGCCGCAAAAATCGCCGACCGCGCGAATTACATCCCCTTCGTTCGTCGGCGCGTGATGGCCCGCCCACTCAGCTTCCGCTCGCGCGGGTTGAATCCGCAGTCTCGATCTCTTCGACGCGGCAGCGAGCCTCACCTTCGGCCAGACGCAAGCGGATGGCGTCGCCTTTGCGCAGGTCGCGCGCGCGTCGGATCAGCTCTCCGCTCTCCTTTCGCGCCAACGCATAACCACGTCTGAGCACGGCCAACGGCGAAAGCGCATCGAGCGCAGCAGATGTTTCGCCCAAGTGGCGACGCCTCGCTTCAATCTTCGCGCGCACGGCGGCCTCGAGCTTGGCGCTAGCTTGCGTCAAACGCACGCGCCCGACGTTGGCGCGCTGCGAAAGACCGCGCGGCGAGATGGCGTAGCGAGCGGCGACGACACGTTGCCGTTCAGCTCCCAGACGACTTTTGATCGTTGCTTCGAGTCGCGCACTGAGCTGGGCGTGAGTCTGCGCGGCGCGGCGCAACCGGTCGCGCACCTCGTCGAACGCGGGCGACATCGCGGCTTCCTGCAATCGCGCGCGCTCACGCAACAGGAGGAGCCGCATGGAATGAGCGAGCGCCCGAGCGAGATCCTCGATTCGCACGGCCAGACCATCTTCGCAGGCCGCGACCATCTCTGCCGCTGCCGAAGGCGTCGGTGCCCTCAAGTCGGCAGCCAAATCAGCGATGGTGTAATCGGTCTCGTGGCCCACAGCGGAGATCACAGGGATTTCCGAAGCGCGAATTGCGCGCGCCACCTCTTCTTCGTTGAACGCCCAGAGGTCCTCGATTGAACCGCCGCCGCGCCCGATGATGATCACGTCGATGCGTTCATCGTCGCGTTGGCTGGCGATGAGCTGCCTGTTGTAATCGTTGAGCACGCCAATGGCGCGCGCGATCTGCTGCGCCGCGCCTTCGCCCTGCACGCGGACCGGAACGAAGAGTATGCCGACGGTGCGCGTGCGGCGCTTGAGCACGCGCATGATGTCGTGAATGACGGCGCCCGAAGGGGAAGTCACCACGGCCACGCGACGCGGGAGCAGCGGCAGCGACCTTTTGCGCGCTGGATCGAACAGCCCTTCGGCAGCAAGTCGTTCACGTAACTGCTCGAAGGCCAGCCACAACGCGCCGATGCCGACCGGATCGAGCGCTTCGACGCACAATTGGTATTCGCCACGCGGTTCGTAAACGGTCAGGTGGCCGCGAGCGCGCACTTGCAATCCATCGTAGGGACGAAAGCGTATATGCGCGTTGGCTTGACGAAAGCAAGCGGCACGCAACTGTGCTTCCTCGTCCTTGAGGATGAAATACCAGTGGCCCGAAGCGTGATCGCGGAAGTTGGATATTTCACCCTCGACCCACACCGAAGCGAAACGCATTTCGAGCGCGCCGCGCACTTGTGAGGTCAACTCGGAGACCGTTAGCGGGCGTCGTTCCGTCTCGTCGAAGAGCGATAGCAACAGCGGAGACTTCATTGGGCATCCCGGCTCCCGCACCGAGTTTACACCAATTCCAAAAGGCGCGCGACGCTCATGCAAGCCGATCGCCCGACCGACGAACCGCCACAGGATCTGAAAGGCTCGGTCGCTTGGCGACCTTTGCGCCACCGACTCAAGCGACGCGCGGCCCCAAAGGCCTCTCAGCCAATCCCAGCCGACCTCACTGCTACTGCGCGCGCGTGACCGGCCCCAGACTGGTTGCCACCGCATCTTGTCGGCGGATGCGCACGCGCAAAAGCGGCGCGTGCCCTTCGTTCGCTTGCGACAGGTAGGTGATGGTGTATGCGGCGCGGAGCTGTGCTACCACGCCATCGTAAGCGCGTTGCAGATCTTCGAGCCGCGTGATGGTGAAGAAGACGCCGCCTGAAGCGGCTGCGAGCTGCTGTCCTTCTTCGCTGGCGCGCGAGGTCAGCGCCATATATCGCGCGCGTACCGGATCGGCCGCGTCGCGTTCAGCGGCAGCAGCTTTTGCCGGAATCAATTCCGACGGGACGTAGAGCGGGTAGATGATCGCGCCCGATTCGCTCACCAGTTCGAGCAGGGCGGCGAACGGCAAGAAGGAGCGATTATCGTCGCCATCTGAGAGGACCACCACAGCCGTTCGTTCGTTGCGAAGAGGGCGCAAAGTTTCGATGAGCACATAGGCCAAAGCATCGTAGAGCGCCGTCGCGCCGCCGGCTTCGATCTGTTTGACGCGCTCGGCGAGAAGCTGTTTGTCGGTGGTGAAGTCGGAGATCTTCTGCACGTCGTCGCGGAAACTGACAATGGCCAGCCGATCTTGCGGCCCGATGGTCTCGATGAAAGCGAGCGCCGCTTTGCGAATGAAATCGAGCTTCTCTTCGACGCTGCCCGAAACGTCGAGCAAGAGAACGAGGTTAAACGGAGCGGTTGTCGGCTGGACATCGACGATCGGACGCTGTTGACCATCTTCGAGGACGATGAAATCGCTAGCGCGCAGGCCATCCACCGTCGCCCCGCGGCGATCCCGAACGCTCACATTGAACCGGGCGAGGCGCGCGCCCGCAGCGGCATGAAGTTCGCTCGCGCGTGCGACGAGACGCGGCTCCGGCCCTTCATGCGGCGGCAACGTACCGACGTATTCATCAACCAGACGTGGCACGATTTTGCGAACGGCGGCGATCAGATCCTCGTTGCCGCTGCGGATCATGGCGCGCGCGGCTTCGGTCAGCCGGCGTTCGCGTAGATCGGCGGGCGCAAGCTCTGGATCGACGCCGAAGAGGACGACGCCGCGCCGGGTTGAGACTTCCACTCGCACCCGCTTGTCAGCGGGCGCCTTCTTCTCGCCCAAATAACCCGTGAGTTCGTACTTGCCTCCGCGCACTTCTCGCGGCTTGGCCAGCTCCATTTCGCTTAAATAGCGCGGACGGCTCGCCGTCCAGACGAAATCGTAACTCAAAGCCTCTACTGGAACATCGAGGTGCACGGTGCCGGTATCGGTCTCAGCCGCAGCCTCGCGAAAATCGCCGATTAGATCTATGGCTCCTGATCCCGAAATGGCGCGGACGCGCGCCCGAGTCGGCACGCGCAGCAAAAGATCAACGCGCTCTTTGTCAACGACCGGCTCTATTTCGACGCTTCTGCCGACGGTGCGAACCGTCACCGCTTCTTCGGCTGAAGAGGCCGAAGCACGTCCTTGAACGACAAGCGTAACCGCTTTTTGCTCTTCCAAGGCGACGATCTTGATGCGTCCTTCGCGGTTGCGGACCGTTAAACGCGCGTCCACGGGCAGCGGGATTTCGCGCTGCTGCGCACGTCCGCGTTGTTCGCTGACGACGAGCGCAACGAACAACAAGCACATGAATGGAACGCTTCGTTGGAGCATCGCTCTTGAATCTTGCCGCAAAGATCGAACCGGACGCAACATCGCAAAACCGCGCACGCGCGATTGAACGCGCTTCTCGCCGAACCCAGCTCAACGTCCCATCCAGAAGAAACGCACGTAGAGATAGGCGGCTTGGACGACGCCGATCACGAAGCCGATGACGAGGCCGAAAAGCTCAATGGTTCGCAGATGTTGCCGCGAGACCGAGAGCACCAACTCTTCGAGCTTCTCTACGGGGTAGTCGGAGACTTTGCGCCGGACGATGCCGCCGACATCGAACTCTTTGATCGTTGCTGGCAGACGCTCTTGCGCCGAAGCGACGATGCGCTCGGCCAGCGCCTGCGCCGCTTGTTTGATCACGCCGTCGGAGATGTAGTTGTTCAACCTCCCGATTGGGGCGACGAGCAACCGCTCGATCTGCGCGTTGATCATGGCGTTGATGGCCTGCGCCGTCTCGGGACGCGAGATGGCACGAAACAAAGCTTGGGCTAGACGCTCCTTGAGCTGTGGCGCGGCATCGGGCTTGACGTGTTGCAACAGTGCGCGCAGCGTGTGCGGACGCAGGCGAGCGATCGCTTCGCGCGCGTAGTTGGCCACGGCGCGCACAACCTCCGGGCTACGCGCCACGGCGAGGATGCGCCCGGCGATCTGCTCGCGCACGGCGGCGAGCTTATCCGGCGCGATCTGCGCGACGATCTCGTTGATCGGGCGTTCCAACACCCGGTCAATCGTCGCATGAAGAAACCGCACCGCCTCTTGCGCGAAGGCTTCGCCGCGCAAGTACTCGTCTATGCGCCGCGGCAGACTGTCGTTGACCAGCTCATCCACTTCGCGGTGAATACGCTCGCGCGAGATGAAGATCTTTTTGAAAAAGGAGAGCTGCGCGTAGTAGTCATCCACCTCGCGTTTGATGAGCGCGCCGATCTGCGTGCGCGTCCTTCCCTGTGTTGCGATTTCGGCCAGTTGGTGCGCGATGGGTTGTATTTGGCGGCTGATGTGATCCTTGAGGATGGCGACCGCTTCAGGCGTGACCAGTTCAGCGAGCGGCGCGTTGCTGTGCGTCAATTCATCGAAACGCTCCTGCACAAAGGAACGCACGCGCGCTTCGAATCCAGGCTCGCGCACCATCCGCGAGAAACGTTCCTCCATGAACCGCACCACCGCCGCAAAAGCCTCGTCATCGAACACTTCGTGAAGGCGGCGTGCGAGCAACTCATCCGCTCGTCGCTCGACGAAAGCGCGCACCGAATTCATCATCTCAGGACTTTGCAACAGCGACGCGATGCGTTCAGCAAGGCGGCGCTGAAGCCCCGAGATGGCATCGAGCACCGGCGCCCGAAGTTTCGACGGCAGATGATCGAGCAACGAGCCGTACTCGCGGTTAAGCACCTCATCCGCATAGGCGGCGAGGAAGCTTTCGATCTTTCGCCGGAAAAAGCCCGTGTCGAAAAGAGCGCGCGTTACCGTCTCCTCTGAAACGAGTTCTTCACCAACAGCGCGCCCGATCGTTTCGGCCAACCGTTGACGATGGCGCGGAATCATGCCTTGCGGCCAAATGGTAAGACCGAAGAGCTTGACCGGATAACGCGGACGAAAAAGCATCCGAACAGCAAGCCATGCCGCCAAATACCCGTGCACGGTCGCGACGACGACGGTGATCAGCAGATCGATCGTGAACCGATGGTCTATCGCCCTTGCTTCCCCCTTCCTTTTCCACGAATGCTAAACAGATGCAGCGCGCAGCGTCAACCGCCGCGCAGCGATCCAGCAAAAGAGTTCCCGCGGCAAACGAAAGCGGCGCGAAGAAAGAACCCCAAACGGCTGCCACCTCCGTTGGAAACCTTTTGATCGAGCTGACCGACGACTACGGGACGATCCTCTCAGCTCTGCCTTTGCGGCAAGTCTGACACCCTCGTTGAAGTGTGGTCGAATGCCGCCTTTCCGGCTCGAAAACAGATCGAGGGCGCAAGCGGTCCAATGACCATTCACACCCTTGACTGAAGCCTTTCATGTCGCTGGCCGATCTCGACGTCAGATGAAGGCTTGGGTTGCGTTGTTCGTCGCTGCCGCGCGGACGTGAACGCTGCTGGCCGGTTTTCCAGCGCTCAGCGCCCAAAGAGATGGCCCGGTAAGCGCTAGCGCTTACCGAGCGACTTCAGGTAAGCGACCACCGCGCGTGCGTCTTCGCGGTTCATCCTGTAAGGCGGCATGGGCGGGCGCAAGGGCTTGCCGTTCGGGGCGATGCCGCTTTCGAGCAACCGAATCGCTTCTTCTTCGGTGTACCCGGGAAGCCCGGCGATCGCTGGCGCGATGTCGGTCCAGTTCGGGATGGGATGACGCGGCGCGAAGTCAAGGACGCTGCCCTGCAACCAACGTTTCTGATCGAATTCTCCCGTCGGCGTGCGCGGTGAGTGGCAATCGATGCACATGGCGACTCGCTCGACCAAATATTTGCCGCGCTCGATGAGCGCGGCTGATGAGCTGGTCTCAGCCGCTGGCGCGTCGCTTCGCCGCTCGGCCGTTTGCGCCAACGGACGCGGGAAGAGGAAATGGCCGACGAACAGGAAAACGAAAGCCACCACCGAACTGATCTTGAACGCTTTCATCATCAACGCTCCGAAACGGCGACCTCTTGCGAGAAAGCTTATCTTGGACAGACTTGAATATTCGAGTCGCTCAGCGATGTCAATATTGATCTCGATCTACCGTGAGCTACGACTTAAGCTCTACGCGCCTCACCGAATTCGCACCCGTCGAAGTTCGTCGCCGCTTTTCACGAAGCTTTTCGCCAACGGCGAGGCGTGACGCACTACGCCCACAGAACCCGATTGCGTCGCTGCATCCTTGGATCGTTGGGCCCCTCGAATTCACGCCAACAGCGTTATAGAAAAGAGGGGGTGAGGGGGAGCGATAAAACCCATCCCCTTCAGGGGTGGGATACACGGACACCCCACGCGCGGCCGAAGGCGCGTCACGCGCATGGTGGGCAGCCGGCGACGAACGGTGAATCTCACGCGCTCTCGCGCCGTGGGAGCGTTAACTCTTTGAAGCTGAACTTAAGCTTAGTGTACGGAAACCCGCTCGCCGCCGCGAAAGGTTTCCTTCACGCCAACGGGCGATAGCCGGGAGTGACCGCTCAAATAGCGATCGATATGGCGCGCGCACTCGCGCCCTTCGGCGATCGCCCACACGATCAGCGATTGACCGCGTCGCGCATCGCCGCAGGCGAAAACGCCCGGAACGTCGGTCGCGTAATTTTCAGCCTTCACGTTGCCGCGCGCGTCGCGTTCCACTCCCAATTGGTCCAACAACCCCGTTTGTTGCGGGTGGAGAAAGCCCATCGCCAACAACACCAGTTCCACTTCGAGCGAAAAATCCGAGCCCGGTATCTCGCGCATGCAACGCCCCTCGTCCCACTCCACACGCACGGCGTGAAGCCTGCGAACGTGGCCGCGTTCGTCGCCTTCGAACCGTTTGGTGTTGATGCTCCATTCGCGCGCACCGCCCTCTTCGTGCGCAGCGGAAGTACGCAAGATCATCGGGTAGGTGGGCCACAGCATGGTCTGATCCCTTTCGCGCGGCGGCTTGGGCAGAAGTTCGATCTGATAGACCTCTCTCGCTCCTTGCCTGTGCGCCGTGCCCAAACAGTCTGCGCCCGTGTCGCCGCCGCCGATGATGCAGACGCGCTTGCCCTCAGCCGTGATGCGCTCTTCGAGCGGAACAAGGTCGCCAGCGTTGATGCGGTTCTGCTGCGTCAGGTAATCCATGGCGAAGTGGATGCCTTTCAGCTCGCGCCCAGGGATCGGAAGGTCGCGCGGAACGGTCGCGCCGATGGCTAAACACACGGCATCGAAGCGCGCGAGCAACTCTTCGGCTGTGATCTCCACGCCGACCTCGACGCCCGTTTTGAAGATCACTCCTTCAGCTTCCATCAGCGCGAGTCGCCGGTCGAGCATCCACTTCTCCATCTTGAAATCCGGGATGCCGTAGCGAAGCAGCCA
>NZ_PSLQ01000011.1:0-31215 GCF_040289685.1 Pyrinomonas sp. | reverse complement strand
TGCGCAGGCGAGGCCCGCCGGTCCAGAACCGACCACCGCTACGCGCTTGCCAGTACGCACTTCGGGCGGTTCAGGCCGCACCCAGCCGCGTTCGAAAGCGTGGTCGATGATCTGTTGCTCGATCTGTTTGATCGTCACCGGCGACTGATTGATGCCGAGCACGCAAGCGGCTTCGCACGGCGCAGGACACAAGCGACCCGTAAACTCGGGGAAGTCGTTGGTCGCGTGAAGTCGCGCTAGCGCCTCTTCCCATTTGCCGCGATAGACGAGATCGTTCCAGTCAGGGATGATGTTTCCTAGCGGGCAGCCCTGATGGCAGAAGGGGATGCCGCAATCCATGCAGCGCGCCGCTTGCTTTTGCAAACTCTCCGGTTCGAGCGGCAGATAGATTTCACGCCAATCGCGTTTGCGTTCTTCAACCGGACGGCGCGGCGCGTTCTCTCGCGTGTACTTCAGAAAGCCTTTCGGATCTGCCATCTTCACCTCTTAAGAGAGCTCGTTTGCGCAAATTGCGCTTTGCGCGACCGAGCGACAGCGCCAATTCAAACGAAAGCCGCCTGCTGCTCATCCTTAAGCTCAGCGAGCATGCGCTTGTACTCGACCGAGAGCACTTTAACGAACCGACGCTTGATCTCATCCCAGTTCTCCAAAGCCGCTCTGGCGCGCTCGCTGTCGGTGTAAAGATAGTGTCGCTCGATGAGTTCCTGCAGCGTCGCGAGTTCTTCGGGATCAGCCACTTCTTCAAGCAGTATGGAGCCACCCCCATCGTTAACGCGGCGGGAGAACAGTCCGTCCGCATCCCAGACGTAAGCGACTCCGCCGCTCATTCCGGCGGCGAAGTTGCGTCCTGTCTGGCCCAGCACGACGACGATGCCGCCCGTCATGTACTCGCAACAGTGATCGCCCGCGCCTTCGACCACGACGCGCGCGCCGCTGTTGCGCACGGCGAAACGTTCGCCGACCACACCGCGCAAGAAGACCTCGCCGCCCGTCGCCCCGTAAAGCAAAGTGTTTCCAGCGATGACGTTCTCCTCGGCGCGAAGATGGCTCTCGCGCGGCGGTCGGACGATGATGCGCCCGCCCGAAATCCCTTTGCCCAGATAATCGTTGGCATCGCCTTCGAGAATGAGCGTGATGCCGTGGTGGAGGAAAGCACCGAAGCTCTGCCCGGCGGAGCCTTTGAAACGGAGGCGAATGGTATCATCGGGCAGCCCCGCCTCGCCGTAGCGACGCGCCACTTCGCCGCTCAACATCGTCCCAACCGTTCGGTCGGAGTTGCGGATCGGCAAACTGAGTTCGACGCGCTCCATTCGCTCAAGCGCCGGGCGACAAAGCTCGAGCAGTTGCACGTCGAGTTGACGCTCCAACCCATGATCCTGTTTTTCGACGCAACGCACGGGGACGGCTGATCCGACTTCGGGCATGTGTAGAAGCGCGCTGACGTCGACGCCGCGTGCCTTCCAGTGGTCCACGGCCTCTTTCATCTCGAGCAGATCGGCACGTCCGACCATCTCGTCGAAGCGACGAAAACCGAGCTGAGCCATCAGCTCGCGCACCTCTTCGGCGACGAACATGAAATAGTTGACTAAGTGCTCCGGTTTCCCGGCGAAACGTCGGCGCAGATCTTCGTCCTGCGTGGCGATGCCGACGGGACACGTGTTCAAGTGGCAAACGCGCATCATCACGCAACCGAGCGAGATCAGCGCAGCGGTCGAAAAGCCGAACTCTTCGGCGCCGAGCAGCGCGGCGATCACCACATCGCGCCCGGTCTTGAGCTGTCCATCCGTTTGCAGGACCACCCGTCCGCGAAGGCGATTCTTGACGAGCACCTGTTGCGTTTCGGCCAGCCCCAGTTCCCACGGGATGCCGGCGTGTTTGATCGAGCTGAGCGGCGAAGCGCCCGTGCCGCCTTCGTAACCGCTGATCAAAATGTGATCGGCGTGCGCTTTGGCGACGCCCGCGGCGACCGTGCCAACGCCGACCTCGGAGACGAGTTTGACCGAGATGCGCGCCTGCGGATTGACGTTCTTGAGATCGAAGATCAGTTGCGCCAAGTCCTCGATTGAGTAGATGTCGTGATGCGGCGGCGGAGAGATCAACGTTACGCCCGGCGTCGAATGACGAAGCTTGGCGATGTACTTGTCGACTTTGTGGCCCGGCAATTGTCCGCCTTCTCCCGGTTTTGCGCCTTGCGCCATCTTGATCTGCAGTTCATCGGCGTTAACGAGATAATGCGTCGTCACGCCGAAACGGGCTGATGCGACCTGCTTGATCGCGCTGCGGCGCAAATCCCCATTCGGATCGGGCCGATAACGCTCAGGATCTTCACCGCCTTCGCCCGTGTTGCTCTTGCCGCCCAAGCGGTTCATCGCAATGGCGATGGTTTCGTGCGCTTCGCGGCTGATCGAACCGAGCGACATCGCACCCGTGACGAACCGTTTGGCGATCTCGCTCGCCGGTTCGACCTCTTCGAGCCGAATGGGATCGGTCTTCTTGAAGCGGAACAACCCACGCAACGTCGCCAGCCGTTCGTTCTGCCGATTGACCAATTCGGCGTACTCGCGGTAAACGCGACGGTCGCCGAGCTGGACCGCATGTTGGAGTTTGGCGACCATCTCGGGATTGACCATATGGAACTCGCCGCCGCGCCGCCACTGGTACCAACCACCGGGATCGAGTTCCAAATCCTCAGCGATGCGCACCGGCGGATAAGCGAAGCGATGGCGCGCCAGCGTCTCTTCAGCGATGACGTCCAACTTCACACCGCTGATGCGCGAAGCCGTGTGCGTGAAGTATTTGTCGATCACTTCTGGATGAAGCCCGATGGCTTCGAAGATCTGCGCGCCGCGATAGCTCTGCAACGTCGAGATGCCCATCTTGGACATCGTCTTGAGCAATCCTTTGTTGATCGCTTTGATGTAATTGCGGCACCCCTTCTCAAAGGTCAACCCTTCGGGCAGCATCCCCTCGCGCAGCATGTCAGCGAGAGTCTCAAAAGCTAGATAGGGATTAACGGCGCTTGCCCCATAGCCGATGAGCAAGCAGAAATGGTGCACTTCACGCGGCTCGCCCGATTCAACCACTAGACCGACCGCCGTGCGCGTCCCCTCACGAATCAAATGGTGATGAACTGCCGCTGTGGACAACAGAGCGGGAATGGGCGCGTGTTCGCGATCGACGCCGCGGTCCGACAAGATGATGATGCTTACGCCATCGGCTACGGCTCGGCTCGCCTCTTTGCAAAGAAGCGTGAGCGCCGCTTCCATTCCCGCCGGACCAGTTTCGGGATCAAAGAGCATGCTCAGCGTGCGAGAACGAAAGTCGCCGCGCTCGACACAGCGCAGCTTCTCTAGCTCTTCGTTGGTCAAGATCGGGGACGAAATGCGCAACTGATGGCACTGTTCGGGCGTCTCTTCGAGCAAGCTCCCTTCTTTGCCGATGTAATCGGCGAGCGACATGACGACCTCTTCGCGAATCGGATCGATAGGCGGGTTGGTCACCTGCGCGAAGAGTTGCTTGAAATAGTTGTAAAGAAGCTGCGGGCGCTCGGAAAGAACGGCGACGGGCGTGTCGTTGCCCATCGAACCAACAGGTTCTTCCGCATCGCGCGCCATCGGCGCGATGATCAAACGCAGGTCTTCGAGCGTGTAACCGAAGGCCTTCTGCCGCTCAAGGACGGTCGCGTGATCCGGTTGATGGATCGCCGGCGGCGGCGGAAGCTCGCTCAGATCTATGCGATTCAGATCGAGCCATTCGCGATACGGACGCCGCCGCGCCAGATGATCCTTGATCTCATCATCGTCAACGATGCGCCCCTCAGCCGTGTTGATCAAAAGGATCTTCCCCGGTTGCAGACGCCACTTGCGCCGGACGCGCGCTTCGGGCACATCGAGCACGCCCGTTTCCGAAGCCATGATGACTAGATCATCTTCAGTGACCCAGTAACGAGCCGGACGCAGCCCGTTGCGGTCCAACACGGCGCCGATTGAAATGCCGTCGGTGAAAGCGACCGCCGCTGGACCATCCCACGGCTCCATCAAGCAGGAGTGGTATTCATAGAACGCTTTGCGCTCTGGTGGCATGAACTGGTGCTTATCCCACGCTTCAGGGATGAGCATGAGGATCGCATGGGCCAACTCGCGTCCGCCGCGTACGAGCAGTTCGAGCGCGTTATCGAGCGTTGCTGAATCGCTCCCCGTCTCGGTCACGAGTGGGATGAGCTTGCGCACCTCGTCGCCGAAGAGCGCAGAACGAAGCTGCGCTTGGCGTGCGCGCATCCAGTTGCGGTTGCCGCGCAAAGTGTTGATCTCGCCGTTGTGCGCCAACATGCGGTACGGATGCGCAAGCGGCCACGCCGGAAAGGTGTTCGTGCTAAATCGCTGGTGCACGAGCGCCAGCGCGCTCACCATGTCCGGCTCGCAGAGGTCCAAGTAATATCCCCGGATCTGATGAGCTAGCAGCAGCCCTTTGTAAACGACGGTGCGCGATGAGAGGCTGCAGATGTAAAAACATGCGCCCCTTTTGAGCGGCAACTTCTCGGCGCGGCTTTCGATCACCTTGCGGATGACTAGAAGCTTACGCTCGAACGCTTCTTGATCCGCGATGTGCGCCGCTCGCCCAACGAAGAACTGACGTATCACCGGTTCCGAAGCGCGCGCCAGCGACCCGAGCTTCGCGTTGTCAACGGGAACATCGCGCCAGCCGAGAAAGATTTGCCCTTCCTCTTCGACCACGACGCGGATCAGCGCCTCGCACAAAGCCCGATCCTGCCGATCGTGCGGCAGAAAGACCATGCCGACCGCATACTGTCCTTCGTCTGGAAGCGCGCGCTCGCGCCGGAAAAGATCATGCGGTATTTGGACGAGGATCCCCGCCCCATCGCCCGTTTCCGGATCTGAGCCGCAGGCCCCACGATGCACCAAGTTCTCTAAAATCTGAATCCCTTGTTCGATGATTTCATGCGATCGACGACCTTTGATATCAACGACGAACCCTACGCCACACGCATCATGTTCCCACTGTGGATCGTATAAGCCATCTGGTGTCGGCAATCCGAAACGGTTTGCGTCTTTCATGGTCGCTTCTTCACGTCCGGTGAAAACTTCTTCATCTCGACTCCCCGCCCGGAGAGAGTCGCCCGAGTGGATAGAAGCGACAATGATAGCAACATATCGTTCGCATGGTTTCATTAATAATTTAAATCTATTTTTGCGCATCCAAGATGCCTTCGGTGCGATGCTGCGAGGTCGAAACCAATCAGTGAATTCGCGCCTCACGGAAGCGACGCCGCATGCCCCCATAAGTCATTTTAAGCAAGAGGGAGCTTCTATAACTTCTTTGTATGCCTTGAGAAGGCAGCGAGGGCGGCTTGTCCGAGGCTCGTGCCACCATCGTTGGGTGGGACCTGTCGATTGCACCAGATCTTCAACTCCGCGCGTCCATCGAACCGCGCGGCGATCTCTTCAAGCAGCAGGGAGTTTTGAAAGACGCCGCCGGAGAGGACGACGGTGTCAACATCGAACCTTGGGGCGAGCGTAAAACTCACCTCTGCCACCGCTTGCGCGATGCTCGCATGGAAAGCGCGGGCGATCTCTTGAACGGGGCGACCGCGTTGTCGATCGGCGATGACGTTTGCGAGCAAGGGGCGGTGATCCAGCTCGGCGTCCGTGAAAGGGAACGGGTAGGGTTGAACCGGAGGGCTTTGGCGGGCCAAGTATTCGAGCCACATCGCCGCCTGCGCTTCGAAGCTCGCCTCGCGCACGAAACCGAGCACGGCGGCCACTGCATCGAAGAGCCGTCCGATGGAAGTTGTCGGGAAAGAGCGAACGTTTTTGCGCGCCAAACTCAACGCGAGGCCGAATCTGCGTCCGAGCTGATCGCCGAGCGGCGACAGCCGCGCATCATCGAACGCGGCGAGAAAACCGGCGGCGGCCTGAGTGGGCCAGTGAGCGGCGGCGTCGCCGCCGGGAAGCGACGCTGATCGCAGGTGGGCGACTCTTTTCAACCCGTCGCACAGGCTTCCGACGAATATTTCGCCGCCCCAGATGGCACCGTCATCGCCGTAGCCCGTGCCGTCGAAGGCGAAACCGATGACGCGCGCTTCCCACGCCTCGCGTTCGGCCAGCACGCTGGCGATGTGCGCGCGGTGATGTTGCACTGGGACCGAGATGCTTGCGCGATGCAATGCGTAATCGGTCGAGACGTATTGCGGATGCGCATCGTGCGCGATCACCAGCTCGCGCTCGTCAACTTCGTAGAGCGCGCATAGATCGCGGATCGTCTCTTCAAAGGCGCGCCGCGCGGCGAAGTGATCGAGGTCGCCGATGTGTTGGCTGACGATGACTTGTCCGCGCACGACGAGCGCGACGGAGTTCTTCAGATCGGCGCCGAGGGCTAGTATCGGCTGGCTCGTCGGCAATGTCGTCACGACGCAGGGCGCATAGCCGCGCGCGCAGCGAAGCAGTTGGGGACCGAAGACCGTATCGCGGGCGATGGAATCGTCAACGCGCCGCGCGATGGGGCGTTCGCCTATGAGGAAGGCGTCAGCGACTCCGGCGAGGCGAGCGAGCGCGTCTTCGTCATCATAAGCGATGGGCTCGCTGGACCGGTTGGCGCTGGTCATCACGAGCACCGGCGGCGCATCCGCAGCGAACAGCAGGTGATGCAAAGGCGCGTAAGGGAGCATGATCCCCAGATCGCGGTTCTCCGGCGCGACGCCTTCGATCGTTTGTCGCGCTGGGCAAAGGACGATTGGGCGCGCAACAGATGAGAGCAGTCGCTCGGCCTCATCCGACAATTCAGCGAGGCGCCGCGCCGTGTCCGGATCGCGCACCATGAGGGCGAATGGCTTCTCTTTGCGGAACTTGCGCTCGCGCAAAGCCCACACCGCCGCGGCGTTCATCGCGTCGCAAGCGAGATGGTAACCGCCGATGCCTTTCACGGCGACAATGCGCCCTTCGCGCAGCAATCGCGCTGCCAGTGCAATCGGCTCGCGCTCGACGAGCTCGCCGCCGATCAGGAGCTTGTAGCGCGGACCGCAACGCGGACACGCCACCGGTTGCGCGTGGAAGCGCCGATCGAACGGATCGTGATATTCGCGCGCGCAATCATCGCAGAGCGGCCATGCCCCCATTGTCGTCTGTGGTCGGTCATAAGGCAGTCCGAGCGTAATCGAGTAACGCGGGCCGCAATCGGTGCAGTTGATGTAAGGATAGAGATAACGTCGGTCGCGCGGGTCGAACAACTCGCGCAAGCAAGCCGCGCAGATCGCCAAGTCGGGCGAGATGCGCACCGTCGGATGATCGCGCTTCTCGCTATTGCGGATCTCGAATCCGGCGTAACCGCAAGGGCGAACGCGCTCGGTCTCAACCGCCGCGATGCGCGCAGCCGCTGGCGGATGCGTTTCGAGGGCGGATAAAAAGAGTTCTATGCGCGAGGCGTCTCCTTCGAGATGAATTTCGACGCCCTGTTCGCCGTTGAGCACCCATCCCGAAAGGCCCAAGCGCGCGGCTTCACGGTAGACGAACGGGCGAAATCCAACCCCTTGAACGACGCCGCGCACCCGGATGCGCACCGCTTGCCGCTTCGTTTGAACGTCGGAGGACATCGGCCATGATCGAAAGGTGAAGCTTGAAGCGACCTTCCTCTTGAGCGATTGCAAGCGAGTCGCGTATCGGCTCGCCGCTCCCCAGCTTCTTGCCCAAAGAGACATCAGACGTAACAACCGCGCCCTTGCCATCCCGTCTGCACAACGCGCCCCTCTTTGACCAGTACGGGGACCATGCGACGACCTTCGGTCAGTTCGAGCATTCGGCGCAACGCTTCATCGTCCAGTTCGACGTCGTATTCGATGAAGCTTTCGCCGCGCCATTCGAGATCGGCGCGCAATTCAGCCGTGTACGGACAATTTCGCGTGCCGTAAAGTTCCAGCATCGCTCACCCCCGATCCCTTTTCGATTCGATCAATTACGCGCACGGTGGACACGCCATCATTCGATCAGAAGCTGGTCCAGCGCTTCGCGCAACGTGTGGTAGAGCGAAGCCTGCGCCTCTTGAATGCGCGGGATGTAATCGCAGCGGACGACGAGCGCGAAATCAACTAGCTGCCGACGGACGATCTCGCCGCCGTCGTAGCCGAGCAGTCCGATCGTCAACATGCCGCGGCGACGCGCCTCTTCGAGCGCGACGATGATGTTCTTCGATCCTCCGCTCGTGGAGATGGCGAAGGCGACGTCTTCGGAGCGCGCGTGCGCAACGAGTTGGCGCAGGAACATCAGTTCTTGACCGACGTCGTTGGCCACCGCCGTCAACACCGCCGGTTCCATCGCCAAAGAGACAGCTGGGATGGGGCGCATCGCGCGCCGTGGCGGCGTCACGCAGTCAAGCGCGAAGTCGTTGGCATCGGTCGCCGATCCGCCGTTGCCGAAAGCGATGATGCGCCCTCCCCTGTGCAATCTTTCCGCCACCGCCGTCGCGCAATCGGCCAGCGTCGCGGCGCAAGTTTTTGCGGCTTCGACGCGCAGCCGTTCATCCTCGCGCGCCTTGCTCAAGATGGACGAAGCGACCTCCAAAGTGACGGGCGCGAGGTCGCGCCGACGGTCGCCGAGAAAAGGGTAGAGGAACGATGCTTCGCCCGCGTCGTGAGGCGTCACCTCTTTGTGTTCGAAAAAGACGTGGACCGTCTCCCATAAAGTGTGGTAGAGGATCTCGATCATCTCTTGGTGAATGAAAGGATCATCCGAAGGCGCGGCGGTGGCATAATCGGCTCGTCGTCCGGGCAAGGCAAAGGTCAACGCCCCTTTGTCTTGCGCTTTCCGCAAGGCTTCTTCGACTCGATCATCCCCTTCCGGCGGACCAAAGCCCATCGCCGTGTCTTGCGGTTGCACGATGGTTTCGAGCCACGGACCGAAAGATAGGCTGAGATCGAGCGCCGGCAAAGCGCGTTTGCCGACGATGACCGGATGCAGGAATTCAACCGAAACGTGCTGTGCGTCGGTCGCATATGGGCCGCGCCCGAAGGCGAGAAGGCGTCCGCCTTCGAGAAAGCGTTCGGCCATTCGGCAGCAAGCTTCCGCAAGACGCGACGCCTCGCGCGGGAAGAACTCTTGCGAGACGCGATTGCGCGCCAACAATCTCTCTTCGATCCAGCAGTGGGGAACGGTTCCCTTCATCGCCTTTCGGCCACCGAGCGCTCTTGCATCCAGCGGCTGGTCCGGTTGAACCTTCAGCATATGCGCGGCAACGGATCGCCAACGAGCATATCGACGACGCGGCTGCCGCCATAAGCCGAACGCGCGATGACAAGACCCGCGGGCGATTCTCGAACCTCGCCGATGATGGTCGCTCCTTCGCCGCCGGAGGCGCGTCGCAGAGCTTCAAGCGCCACTTGGGCGCGTTCGGGCGCGACTACGGCGATGAACTGCCCTTCGCAGGCGATGTGCAAAGGATCAAGGCCTAAGATCTCGCATGCGCCGCGCACTGCCGCGCGTACCGGCACGCTCTCTTCATCGAGCGCGATGGCGACTTTGGCGGCGCGCGCCAGCTCGTTGAGCGCCGTCGCCACTCCGCCGCGCGTCGGGTCGCGCATCCATCGAACGCCCGAAGCCGCCACGTCGATCAATGCGTTGACCAAAGGCCAAACCGATCTCGTGTCCGATCGAAGATCGGCTTCGAGATCTATTTCGCCGCGCGCGAGCAAGACGGTGATCCCATGGTCGCCGACCGGACCGGAAAGCAGCACCTTGTCTCCGTCTCGAACGCTGGTCGGCGAAAGATGAACGCGAGAATCCGCCGTTCCAATTCCCGCCGTCGTGATGTACATCCCATCCGCCTTGCCGTGTTCGACCACTTTCGTATCTCCGCCGATGATGAGGACGCCAGCTCGCCGCGCGGCGTCGGCTATGGCGGCGATTTCGCGCTCCAGAACGGAAGTCGAAAGGCCAGCTTCGAGGATCAAAGTCATCACCAGCGCCAAGGGCTTCGCTCCCGATACGGCCAGATCGTTGATCGTGCCGTTGACGGCGAGTTCGCCGATCGAACCGCCGGGGAAGGCGAGCGGCTTGACGACGAAGCTATCCGCTGTCATGGCCAGCTTCGCGCCATGAACCTCAAGATGGGCGGCGTCGCCGAGTTCATCGAGGATGGCGTTTGAAAGGTGTGGCAAGAGCAGTCCTTCGATCAAACGGCGACTGGCCTTACCTCCGGCGCCGTGCGCGAGTTCGACGCGCTCGTCGGTGAAACGTATCGTTGCGATCTCTGTGACCATCCGCGCCTAATCCTTCCCGAAGCTTAAGTCTCACAGCGGCCGATTCGCTCTTCAGCCGACGCGCCGATCAATCGCTCGCCGCGACCATCGCGTGAACGTAATGGTAGTAGGCCGCGCAGGCCCCTTC
The DNA here is from genome assembly GCF_040289685.1 of Pyrinomonas sp. Taxonomy (NCBI): domain Bacteria; kingdom Pseudomonadati; phylum Acidobacteriota; class Blastocatellia; order Blastocatellales; family Pyrinomonadaceae; genus Pyrinomonas; species Pyrinomonas sp. Next base: position 20,824 of record NZ_PSLQ01000011.1, on the reverse strand, counting down.
GGATGAGACCATGAGCGCGCCTACGGGATGCTCCGGCGTGCACTCTTTACCGAACAGTTTGCAGCGATTCGGCGGCAATACGCCTTTGAGCACCTCGCCGCACTGGGCCGCTTTCGGGTCCGTTACGCGCACGCCCGGAACCGAAAAACGCGCCTCCGCATCCCATGCGGCGAATTCATCGCGAAGCTTCAAGGCCGATTGCGAGATGAAACCCAATCCACGCCATTCGAAGAAAGGGCGCACTTCGAAGACCTCGGCCATAGCCCTTAGCGCGGGCCGGTTGCCGTCCCACGGGACGACGCGCGCATACTGGTTTTCGACCTCCGCGCGCGCTTCGTTAAGCTGCCTGATCAACATGAGAATCGATTGCAACAGGTCCAGCGGCTCGAACCCGGAGATGACCACGGGTTTGCCGTACTCGCGCGCGATGAATTCATATGGGCGCGCGCCGATCACGGTGGACACGTGTCCCGGTCCGATGAATCCGTCGATCCTCATGTCGGGCGAATCGAGGATGGCGCGAATCGCCGGCAAGATCAACACGTGATTGCAGAAGACGCTGAAGTTATTCACCCTCAACGAGCGCGCGCGCAAGAGCGTGAGCGCTGTCGAAGGAGCCGTCGTCTCGAACCCGACGGCGAAGAAGATCACGTGGCGATCGCGGTTCTCCGTTGCGAGTTTCAACGCATCGAGCGGCGAATAGACCATGCGCACGTCCGCTCCCTGCGCGCGCATCTCGAGCGGCGTCCCGTGCCTTCCGGGGACGCGCATCACGTCGCCGAAGGCCGTGAAGATGACTTCGGGATGAGCGGCAATGGCCAAGCCGTCATCCATGCGTCCCATCGGCAGAACGCAAACCGGACATCCGGGCCCGTGTACGAGTTCGATGTTTTCGGGCAGCAGTCGCTGCAATCCGAAGCGATAGATGGAGAAGGTGTGGCCGCCGCAGACTTCCATGATGCGGTAGCGACGGTCGCGTTCAACCACGCGCGCTATCTCATCCGCCGTCTTGCGTATCAGCGCGGGATCGCGGAATTCATCAACGTACTTCATGATCTTTCCTCGGCGAGGCGCGCGATGGCAACGCCCGCATGGATCAATAGGGTGTCACCGGCGCGGACCTCGGGAACGAAATCAGTCGCCACACACGCGCGCTGTCCCGAACGGTATTCGACCAACGCTTGATGATCGTCGCATAACTCCAAGACTTTGGCCGGCATCGCTTCATCGTAGCACGTGACGCAACGGGTCAAACCGCTTTGCGACGATCCGATCGTTGATTTGTCGTCCAATCTTTCGGTCACGACCCGTTCCCCCCCCCTCTTCGCCTCGCGATGAAGTGGCCGCGCTGCTATTCGCGCCTGTGATCGACCTCTTCTTGCTGTTCGCTCTCTTCGCCGAAGCCATAGCCGCGCACCTCTTCGACAGCCAGACTGGCTTCGCCGAGCATCTCAAGCAGGCGCAACTGGTCCATCGCCTGCTCATCGCTGATCTTGCTCATCGCAAAGCCGACGTGGATCAAAACCCAATCGTCGGGCTTGATGCCATCCTCTCGTAGAAGGCCGATGTTGATCGTCCGGCGCACGCCGGAGACGTCAACCACGGCATAGGAGCCATCTTCATCGAGCAGCCTGACGATTCGACCCGGGATCGCTAAACACATACGGTGCTCTCCTCAAACGAGCGCTTGAAGATTCGTCGCAAGCTAGGCTGACGAAAGCCTGCGCGCTTCAAGATACCGCCAACACTCGGCCAATCCGACGCCGCTTTTGGCCGAGACTTCGAAGATACGCATGCCGGGGCGCACGGCATGGATCTGCGCCTTCGCCGCTTCAAGGTCGAACTCAACCGCTGCCGCAAGGTCGAGCTTCGTGATCACGGCCACATCCGCCGTGTTGAAGATCGTCGGGTACTTGAGCGGCTTATCCTCGCCTTCGGTGACGGACATCAAAACGAGACGTAACTCTTCGCCGAGATCGTAGCTTGCCGGACAGACCAGATTGCCGACGTTCTCGATGAAGAGGAAATCGAGCTCTTCGAGGCTCCAATCTTCGAGCGCACGTTCGATCATCGCCGCATCCAGATGGCACACGGTCCCGGTTGCGATCTGCTGCACGCGAGCGCCGCTACGTCGCAGCCTTTGCGCGTCGTTCTCGGTCGCTAGATCGCCGACCAACGCCGCAACGCTGTAGCGGCGGACGAACTCGCCGAGCGTGCGTTCGAGGAAAGCCGTTTTGCCCGAACCGGGACTGGAAACGAGGCTGATGACACACACGCCGGCGCGACGAAACCTTTCGCGCAAAGCGCGCGCGAGCAGATCGTTCTGCTTGAGAACCCTCTGCCTGACTTCGATCAAACGCGGCCCGTTCATCATTCAACCTCCAGCGCGACAACTTCCATCTCGCTGCCTTGTACGAGCTGAAAGCTCGGTTCGCCACACACGGAGCAACGCAAGTTTTGCATCGAGATCGGCTCCCGATCGGCCCTGCAACGTGAACAATGGACCACGACGGGAACCTCTTCGATGACCAGACGCGAACCATCGAGCGGTGTGCCTTCGCACGCGAGAGCGTAAGAGAAAAGAAGCGCTTCTTTGACCACTCCCGATAACGGTCCGAGGCGCAAGCGCACGGCGTGGACTTTGACGCCGCGCCGATTCGCCTCTTCAGCGGCGAGATCAACGATGCTCAGAGCGAGCGATAGCTCGTGCATGGTGCCACCGAAACGGATGAGCGACGAGCGCGCGCCGCGGCTCGATCGCACACCGCCTTTTACCTCCTCACGCTCGCCGCGCAACGATGTCGAACGATAATTTCAGCTCATCTTTGAGCTTGATCGCTCCGCCAAGAGCGGTCACCGGCCCAATGCCGAACTCGGATTGTCGGAGAGAGAATTCGCCGCTCGCCCGCAACATGCTTTCGCTGGCGAGCACGCGAGCTTCTATCTCGCACGGGCGCGTGACGCCACAGAGCGTCAAATCCCCGATGATCCGAGCCGCATAATGGCCTTCGAAGATCTTTTCGACCGCGATCCTTTCGCTCGCGAAGATTATCTCCGGATGAAGTTCAGCTTTGAGAACCTCTTCGCGCGTCCGTCGCTCGATCTCCGCCCGATCCCGGTCGTTCGTTCCTTCGACCACCTCGAGCGAGTCGGCCCGAATGCGCACGCGGAGCCAAGCGCGCTCCGGATGCGCGGGGTCGAAACGCGCTTCGCCAGCGAATTTGCGAACGGCGAGCGTCGGACTGTGGCCGAAGCTGGAGAGCAACCCAGCAGCCGCAAGCTTCACGGTCAAACGGCTCTCGGTCGCGTCGAACACGTAGTTCGCTTCGTTTCCATCTTCAGCGACCTTCGATTCGATCGCCTCCCGTCGAAATTCCATTGCACAGATCTCCCACCGAACTCGGCCAAGGTTAACAACGCTTTCCGAAGCACAGATCCGAACTAGAGGCGCAAAACGCGCATTGCGACCAGCGGCCTTGCGAGAGCGAAGCCATCGTCACATCGCCCGCAAGCGCAAGTAACGCTCGAGGTCGGGAGCGACCCCTTTGACCAGATCGCCTAGCTCGATCTGCTCCAAATATCCTTTGATCAACGGATGGCGCAGGATCAGCCTCGCGCCTAAAAGCACCAGCGCCGCGCCGCCGAGCAAATAGAAAATCTCCTTGCCACCTTGAGCCTGCGCTTTCAACTCGTTCATCGGTTGCCTCCTCGTTTCGCGATGTTGCAAGCGATGATCGCAGCCGGAGATCCACAACGTGACTGCGACGCTGAGCTCACATGGTGCTGATCTTCACGTAGCGTTTGATGTCCGGATAGGTGACGACCAATCCGACGACGGCCAGCGCTAAAGCCGCGCCACCGAGCACCTTCCAGATCATCCCGCCGGAGCTTTTCATCGTCTGCTTGCGCATCATCTTCTCCTCCATGTTGATTGCTTAAGCCTTCGGCTCCACGCCCACGCTTCTTTCGTGGGCCTTTTCGTTCAGAAGCTTTCCGACCAGCTCCTCGATCAAACGTACTGCTTCTTCCACCGCCGCTTCCACCATTGCGCTCAGCCCCATGCCTTCGAAGCAGGCCGGTTCGCAACCGACCATGAGGATGCGTTGGACTCCTCCGCCCATCTCTTTGGCCAGAGAGATGGCTTTGACCGGGTTCATCCCGTGCGTCTCGACGTTGGATCCTTCCAACTGGTCGAGATCGGGTTCGATGACGTAGAGCGTGCCGGGCGCCTCGCCGCGCGGGACCGCATCGACGAGGATCACCGCATCGTTTCGCTCCATCAACGCGTAGGCTAGGTCGAAGCCGCGGATCCCAAAATCCACGACGCGCACGCCCGCCGGAAGCTCACGTTGGATCAGTCGGCGGGCCACCTCACAGCCGAACCCGTCGTCGCCGAGGAAGATATTGCCGATCCCTGCGATCAAAACCCGCATCTCACCACCTCTTGCTCAAAGCCCCAGCGGCTCGATCTCTTCCGGCGAGAAGAAGAAGCGATGGCCCGGCTGCCGAAGCAGACCGAGATCGCATCCCGGATCATCTTCGACGACGACGGCGACCAGCACCCGACCATCGTAATCTTGCTCGATCGCTTCGATGATGGCCGTTTTCCCGGCGAGCGCTAGATCGAAGACATCCGCGCTACGTTGCGGCTGAAGGCGCACGCGGTCGCCGGGACGAACTTCTACGCCCAATACAGACAGGCTATCGAGCGGCGCTTTCGCTTCGATGAGTTCCCATTCCCACTCGTTCATCGTCTCTCCTCCGTCGCCTCTTCGTTTCCGATGGGGCGCATTTCGCGAACCGCGCCGTGCAGCTTCAACAGTTGTTCCGCGGGCATGCCCTCGACCCTCTCCAGCAGCGCGCGCGCCCGTTCATCCACGGCGCGCGCTTCGCGCTTCTCATCATCAGTCAAAGTCAAGATGCGAAGCGAAAGGAGCTCATCTATCTCCGTGCCGTCGAAAAGATCGCCTGCGCTTTCCGGCGCGACCTGCGGGTAGTCGTAGAGGATGATCGGTGAGGCGAGCACAAGATCGCGCGCGCCCGGCTCTCCGACGAGCACCGGCCAGACGCCTTCGTTATGGCACGAAGCCGCTTGCGCGCGTAGCTCTTCGGGCGGCTCAAGGAGCGAGACGAATTCGCCGCCTCTTAAGCCAAGGATGATGTGCGTCGAAACGAACGAACAGAGCAGCGCTTCGTCGCGGCTGGCACCGCGGGCGACATCGAAAGAGGTGAGGTTTTCGACGCGCACCGTCGCCTTGAAGGTCTTTTCGTCGAGCCGTTCGAGCGAGACTTCAACGGCTCCGTTGATCGCGCTTTGTCTTCGCACGAGCGCCCCGACCTTTCGGTTCATCCGATCGCGTATGTACTCGATCTGACGACTCGGCGGAAAGCTAAAAAGCGTGGTGCGAGGCGCTTTGAGCCACGCGCTCAGCGCCTCGGGAGCTAGATGGACGCTCCTTTCGACAGCCTCCTGCCACGTGTAAAAGACGCGGCCATCGACTTCGAGCGCGTCGACGATCTCATAGCGGTCCTCTTCGCGCGGGTCCGACTTGCCGACTTCGCGCATCAGCGGATGCAAGAACCGCACGGCGATTTCCAGTTGCGTCCGCACGTCGCCGAGCAACAGACATTCGGTCCGCAACGCATTTGCCTCCGCCCCCTTTTGCGTCGCGCAGTAGCTTTCCGGATAGAGCACGCCGAAGTTCCAGCGTTGCCGGTTCTTGAGCGCAGACGAGCGGTACGGGTACAAGATGTACCCTTCGTAAAGGATCGCCTTGACGATGGAATCGAGCATTTCAGTCTTCATTTGGCTGCCCTCTTTAAACCTCGTGCTCGCCGAAGAGAAGTCCATCGCGCGCGCCGCGATTAATGGACCGCTCCGCCGTTTTCGTCTTCGCTGTTTTCGTCGCAAAAATTTTGCTCGTCCTGCTCCGCACGCTCTTCCGCTCGCGCCAGAAGCGCCTCGATCGTCTGCTCCCAAGTCGCTAATCCTTGCCGGGCTTTGTAGCGGCGCAACCGATCGAAAACGTCGCGGCGCACGCAGACCCAAGCGCTGTTCGGGTAGTAGGCTTCCATCATCTCGCGCCATACGCCGACGGGCAGACGAAAACGCGCCTCTTTCTCCCAAGGGATCTGCGCCACTTGCAAAGCCCCTTCGCCGTTTCGGTAGAAGATCGTCCCGCTGAACAGAAAATCGAGTGGCACGTCGCCATCGTCGAGCGCAGCGAAATATTTGGTCGCCGCGACGTTGAAATCGAAGGTACAGGCCACTGATAGCTCGATGCTCGTCTCCCCCTTGAAGGGCGGGACGATCGCGTGCACATGCGTCCAGAGCATGCTGCGCACGGTTTGCGCCCAGCGCTCCGGTTCGCCGAAAAGCTCAAGGAGCTTTTCTTGCGCCCGCGCGTTGTAGCTGCGACGCACGGGTTCGATCATTATCTGACAGCGCAACGCGACTGTTTGGACCAACTCATCGCGCGCGGCGTTCTCTATTCGCAGCGTGAACGCGATCTGCGGCGCAGCAGAGAATTTGACGGCCTCCGCCTTCTCTACGCTGAAACTCAACTCAGGCATGTGCCGCCTCTCGAACGTGCGCGCAACCCATCGAAGAAGGCCGCGATCTCGTCCCAAACGCGCGCTCCGCCTCCAAGTCCTCGCCAATGGAGACGGATCAACCCGACGAGCCGATAGCACTCATCAATGGGAGCGATGTAATGCTCGGCCTCGCGCAGACGGTTAATCAATAGCGCTTCGACATCCGGCTCCAAACTGCGGAGCACCGGATTGTCCGTCGCAAGCTCTTCCCACGCCTCGAGCGAAAGCAGCGATTCTGTCGGACCAGCCGGACTGGGGTAAAGAGCCACCACGCAATCCTGTGGCGTGCTTCGGAAGAAGAAGGCTAGATTGATCGGTATCATCAAACCGTCCCACTGCTCATCGGTCAACTTGAAATCGGGCAGGAACAGCACGCGCCGCGGCACGCGCCGATAGCGAGTCTCACCGCCGCTTGCAAACAGCGTCGCGCAAGCGTCGCAGGCGCAAAGCAGCGTTCGCTTCGCCGGTTCGACTAGATGCACGTGTTCTGTTGCAAGCCACGCACCACACAGGTCGCATCTCTCTTCGCCGTATCTTTCACCGCTTTCCGCCAGACGACGGAGAGATGCCAACGGATTATCACTGCCCGATCGCATGGTTGAAACTTCGATCCGCGAAAGCAGCGCGGTTGACCTACGCCGCCTTTCGACGAAAGGGCGCAAGCAGACGCTTTCATGCCGGTGGCGAGGTTGGGCTGTCAGGATCGATCGGTTCGCGCTTTTCCGGATTGACGCCCGTCGAATCGCGCGCCGTCGATCCGCCAGCCGGACGCCCGGCCTCGGTCTCTTCTCGCTCGTGACGGCCCGGCTCCTTGCCTTCGCTGTCGGGCATCTCCTCGCCTTTGCGCACGCCTTCGTGCTGTTCCGTTCGCCCTTTCTCTTTCGCCGTCCCCCTTTGCTCCTTTCCGTTTCCGCGACTCGCGTCTGGGGCTTCATGTTTCACGAAGGCAAAGCCACTTTCGCTCGTCCGCGTTCGAGCAATAACGGCAGCGGTTCAAGATGAAAGTTCGCGCCGTCGCTTGCGCGACCGGCGCGGATCACATCGTAGCGCTGACCGCACGCGGGGCAGGCGAGCACCGCCTCTTCGAGGCGCGCCGCATCGAGCGCGCCGTCGCAAGCGGGACAGCGGTCTGCGTAAGCGAAAAAGTGATCGCCGAAACGACAGAGGAGGATGCGTCGTCCGCGCGCTTCGATGACGCGCGCGGTGCCTGGTGTGAGCGAGAGCGGCGCTTCCAACTCTTCCCAAACGCCGTGAGCCTTTCGTTCCGCGCTTGCGCCGCCTTGTCTGCTTTCGAGCGATACGAGAGGCGGAGTCGGGTGTACGACGCCTTCGACCTCGAGCCCTTTGATCTCCGGCGCAGCTTCACAGATCGCCGTCTCGATCGCCAGCCGCAACGTCTGCGCCGACGAAGCGCATCCATGGCAACTGCCGCGAAGCTTCAAACGGACCACACCATCGTCGAACCCGAGGAGTTCGACATCGCCGCCATGCGAGCGCAGATACGGTCGCACGCGCTCGATCGCTTGAAGGACGCGCGTCTCCGCGTCCAGCGGATGCAGGTCGTAAAGCAGGAGCAGCGGGCTAACGAGTTCATCGCGCGCGAAGGCTTCGATGATCTCTTGCCCTTTCTGCTCCCATGCGATCTCGAGCATTCGTTCGAACGCCGCGCCGTGCATGCGCATAAGCTCTTGGGCGAGCTCGATGGCCGTTTGGCGCGCGCTGGCGTCCGTCAGCCCCTCGATCTTCTGGACCAGTTCCTCGACTCTTTGGGCGCAAGCCCGTACCTCAAGCTCCATGTTCATTTCCCGAACGGCCCGAAGACCGGCGAATGGCGTACTTCGAGCACTTTGCCGCCGCCTAGATACATGTGCACGCCGCAGGGCAGGCATGGATCAAAGCTGCGCACGGCGCGCATGATGTCTATGCCTTTGAACTTGTCCGGCCCGTTCTCCTCGAAGATGGGCGTGTTCTGCACGGCATCTTCGTATGGTCCAGGCGTGCCGTAGATGTCACGCGGACTGGCGTTCCAAGGCGTCGGCGGATACGGGTGATAGTTAGCGATCTTGCCGTCGCGGATCACCACGTGGTGCGACAAAACGCCGCGCACGGCTTCATGGAACCCGCAGCCGATCGCTTCATCCGGCACCTTGAACTCGGACCAAGTCTTGGTCCTTCCAGCGTGCACTTCGGCCATCGCCTTCTCCAAGAAGTAGAGCGCGGCGGCTGCGGCGTAGGCTTGGAAGTACGTGCGCGCGCGGTCGCGCTCGATGGCGTTGGACCACTTCGGGATCTTCCATTCAAATTCGACTTCGGGCTTGGTCGCCGTCTTCGGCAGATAGATCTTCACGCTCTTGCCGGTCGCTTTGATGTACCCGATGTCAACTTTGCCGGCCAGCGCCGTCGCCCAGAAGCGGGCGATCGGCCCGCCGCCCGTATCGAGCGCCAAGTAGTCGCCGGTGCGCTCGTCGTACCAACGCGGCGACATGACCCACGTGTACTTGTCTTGAAAATCGCGCTTCTGCGGCTTCGGGATGGTCGTCTGATTCCACGGGTGGCGCTTATCGACGGGATTGCCGAGCGGATCGTGCGTGACGAAGGTCTCGGCCTTCTCCCAATCTTCGTAATAGGAGCTGCCGAGCAGGATGCGAATGCCGAGGTTGATCTTCACCAGATCGGTCGTCACCAATTGCCCATCGACGACGACGCCCGGCGTCACATACATCGCGTTGCCCCATTCGCTCATGCGCTCGTAGGTGTAGTCGCACACGTCCGGGTTGTTGAACGATCCCCAGCAACCGAGCAACACGCGCCGTTGTCCGACGCGCTCGTAGCCCGGCAACGCTTCGTAGAAGAAGTCGAACAGATCGTCGTGCATCGGGACGACTTTCTTCATGAACTCGACGTATTTCATCAACCGGACCAGATAATCGGTGAAGAGCTGAATCGTCGGCACCGTCCCGACGCCGCCCGGATAGAGCGTCGAGGGATGAACGTGCCGCCCTTCCATCAGACAGAACATTTCGCGCGTCAAGCGGCTCATCAGCAGCGCTTCGCGGTAGAACTCGCCCGTGAACGGATTGAGCGCCGTCATGATGTCGCTGATCTTGCGATAGCCGTGCAGGGCGGCATGCGGCGCTTCGGTCTTCTGCGCTTTCTCCCAGACGCTTGGGTTGGTCTCTTTGACCATCTGTTCGCAAAAGTCGACGCCGACCAGATTGTCCTGATAGATGTTGTGATCGAACATGTACTCGGCGGCTTCGCCGAGGTTGATGATCCATTCGCCAAGCGCGGGCGGGCGGATGCCGAAAGCCATGTTCTGCGCATAGGTAGCGCAGGTCGCATGGTTGTCGCCGCAAATGCCGCAGATGCGGCTCGTGATGAAGTGGGCATCGCGCGGATCTTTGCCCTTCATGAAGATGCTGTAACCGCGAAAGATCGAAGAGGTGCTGTAGCACTCGGCGACCTCGCGGTTCTTGAAATCGATCTTGGTGTAAATGCCCAAACTTCCGACGATGCGCGTGATCGGATCCCAGTTCATCTCGACCAAATTGCGCGTTTCGGTCGGGGCCTCGGTCCTCGTTCTGGTCATCGTGCTCATCTTTAGCGGCTCCTTTCTTCAGTAGGTCCTTGGCCGATATCCGGTCATCAACTCCGTTCCGCGACGACGCCATTTCGGCTCTTTGTTGACGGTCGCGTTGGTGATGCTACGCAAGCTGCGGATCAAGCGACCGTAGACGGCTGAAGCGCCCGTGGACGCACGCGCGCCCGGCGGCTCATCCATAAACGGCATGAACTTATCAGGAAAGCCCGGCATCGTGCAGCCGATGCAGATGCCGCCGACGTTGGGACAGCCGCCGATGCCGGCCATCCAGCCGCGCTTTGGCACGTTGCAGTTGACGACCGGCCCCCAACAACCGAGCTTGACGATGCATTTGGGCGAGCCGTACTCGTTGGCGAAATCGCCCTGCTCGTAGTAGCCAGCCCGATCGCATCCCTCGTGCACGGTCTTGCCGAAGAGCCAAGTGGGGCGGAGCTGTTCATCGAGCGGGATCATCGGCGCCAACCCGGCAGCTTGATAGAGCAGGTAGAGCACCGTCTCCATGAAGTTATCCGGCTGAACCGGGCAGCCGGGCACATTGACGATCGGGATGCCGGCGCGCGAACGCCAGTTCCAACCCAAATAATCGGCCAGCCCCATGCAGCCGGTCGGGTTGCCTTCCATCGCGTGGATGCCGCCGTAGGTAGCACACGTGCCGATGCCGACGACGGCGAAAGCTTTCGGCGCCAGACGGCTAATCCACTCGCTCGTTGTGATCGGCTGGCCAGTGGCCGGATCGGTCCCGAGCGCCGCCCAGTACCCTTCACGTTTGATCTCTTCGTTGGGGATGGAACCTTCGACGACGAGGACGAAGGGGTCAAGCTCTCCCCGTTCGGCCTTGTAGTAGTACTGCATGAAGTCCTCGCCGACCTCGTAAGCGAGCACTGGATTGTGCAGATGAACTTTGGGGAGCCCGGGGATCGCGCCGAGAAGCACGTCTTCGATGCTCGGTTGACTGGCGCCGGTGACGGCCACCGAATCGCCATCGCAGCTCAAACCGGCTGTGATCCAAACGATGTGCACTTCTTTGACGGCGGGCGCGTGTTGCGTTCTTCGTCCGTAGGGGATCTCTGCTGTTGCCATGGCGCTTCGTCTCCTTGAGCTTCCAAGATATGCGGCGACGAAAGGCGCGGACGAAGATTTGTTGCCAAATGCAACTAAACCTCGTCGAGCCACGCTTTCGACAAAGCTACAGCCGGATTCTCTCCCCCTTGAGCCTCCGTGTCTATTCGTAAACCTACGTATTTCTCGTCGCTTTCACCACGTAATTTTGGCTTGCGGACGAACTGGCTTGCGGGGCGCGATGGTTGGCCATGAGCGAAAATTCGACCCACATCGCACCGCACGATGCGTGCAAGACGGGCATCGGGCTTTCACCGCGCGGCGAAAGCCCGATTTCGTGACACGCGAAGTCGCGCTGACGAGAGGAGAAGGTGAGCGTCATTTATCGTAGTTTGGCCGTGTAGGAGTTGTAGGCGAGCGTCAGCGCGATGGCGAACAGCACCGCCCCCAAACCGAGCAGCACGTTGATGTATGGCGGCGCGGTCAAAGCCAATCTCATCATGACGGTGGCCGCAGCGAATCCGGAGTTGCGAAAGACAACCGGATAGCGCGTGCTGTAGCATAAGGCGATGAGCACCAACAAGACATCGCTGAAGATAAGCACCGTGTAAAAGATCTCGAAGAAACGCTGCGCGCCGCGATCGGGAACGTTCCACCAGATGAGCGCCAGCTCGCGCGCTCCGAACAGGATGAAGGCTCCCAACAGAAGCAATGCAACCGTCTTTTTAGCCGCGACGAAGCCCGCTTGATCCGATTCATCCGCCGTGATCCGACGGTGTTGTTGCAACCGATAATAGAAACTCGTCGCCGCGAAGATGAGCAGCGCGCCCGCCATATCAGCGATGACGACTGGAACGGATGGCGCGGCGGTCTTCCAATCGACGGGTTCGCCGAAGTGTGACACCTCGAAGAAAGCCTTGCGCAGAAGGACCAGCGAAAGCAGCTCGAACTGCTTGCCCATGGAATTGGCCACTGAGCGCGCCAGAGCAAAGACGAGAGCGAGCACTTCGAAGATCAGCAGCAACGTAAAGGCCAACGCCACCGCTCCAAAATGATTGGTCGAAACCTTCTCGCGCAACCCTTCGGGGAGTAACCCTTGTCTGTTGCTCTCGATCAAGGCAAGGGAGAAGGCGAAGATGAACACGAGAAAGGTGGCGAAGCCGCGTTGCGTGCGCGCATCTTCGAACAAGCTTTCAATCTCATCGTACAAGGATGACGTGGCACGCAACGCTTTCGATAGCGGGCCGATGAATTTTGATCGTGCGACGGCTTCGGACTCTTCCATTACCGCCCGATTTTAAGCTCCGCCGTTATGGACCTCAAGTTGGCTTTTCCAAACAGAGCTTTTTCGCGAAAGAGGGCGCGATGACGAACGGCGGTTCTGCTGCCGCTAGCGCACTTGAAGCTTCGAACTCGGATCGAGCTACGAGACGAGCTTCGGCGGCACGGGCCGTTTGCGCGGCCTCGCGGCCCATGCGCTTCCAAGCGCGTCGCCACTCAGTCTTCCATCGGGATGATGCCGCGCCGCAGCGCGTAGCGGATCAAGTCGGCTTGCGTGTGAAGCCCGAGTTTGCGCATCAAATGTGCGCGGTGCGTTTCAGCGGTGCGCTGACTGATACCTAAACGGGCGGCGATCTCGGCGTTGGTGTAACCTTCCGCCGCCAGATGAAGCACTTCGCGTTCGCGCGCGGTCAGCGTCTCGTACCTATCAACGGCGGTCGCCGCAGCCCTTTCGCGGTAGGCTTCGATCGCGCGATCGGAGAGCGGCGGACTCAAGTAACGTCGTCCAATGGCGGCTTCGCGGATGGCCTTCACCAGATCGGTTGCGCTCGAATCCTTAAGGACGTATCCGACGGCGCCGTTTCTCAACGCTTCAAGCACGTAAGCTTCATCGGCGTACATCGAAAGGACAACCGTGTGCGTATGGGGCGAAAGCTTGCTTGCGCGGCGCACGACTTCGAGGCCGTTAAGCCCCGGCATCATCAGATCGAGCACGAGCACGTTGGGCTTCAACCGTTCGATAGTCCGAAGCGTCTCCAACCCATCGCCCGTTTCCGCAACGACTTTGAGATCCGGTTCGGCTTCGAGCAAGGCGCGCACGCCTTGCCGGACGATGTGATGATCATCTGCCAGTAGGATCGTGATCATCTCTGGCCAACCCTTTCAAACCGCTAATCGATTTCAGTTCAGTTGGCGGTCTCGTTCCCCTCGACCCTTAACACCGCGGTCAGACGAGTTCCACCGCGAGGACGGGAGTCAATCGTCAATTGTCCGCCGAGCAACACGGCGCGTTCGCGCATGCCAGCTAGACCGCTCGTCTCGTTCGTCTTGAAGACGACTTCGGGATCGAAACCGACGCCGCGATCTTCGACGTTGATCAGGATCGTTTGCTCGTCGGCCAGCACTTGCACCGTGGCTTCATCCACCTGCGCGTGACGCGCGATGTTGGTCAAAGCCTCTTGAACGATGCGGTAGGCCGCCGTTTCGACCTCTGGCGGGAAGCGGCGCTCTTCAAGCCCGCTATGCTTGAATTCGACGCGCACGTGGGTTTGCGCCGTATAGTGCTCGATCTGCCAAATCAACGCGGGGAGAAGCCCTAGGTCGTCGAGCACGCCGGGGCGCAGGTCCAAGCAGATCTTGCGCGTCGTCGCCATGAGACAGTTGACCATCTCCAACGCTTGACCGAAGACATCGCATCTTTTTTCGCGCGGCAACCGTGCTCCCATCTCCAAAGTGAGCTTCAGACCGGTCAGCGTCTGCCCTATCTCGTCGTGGAGTTCGCGCGCGACGCGACGGCGTTCGACCTCTTGCACCTCCATCAATCGGCGGGAGAGCGTTTTCAAACGCAGGGCGTACTCGCGCAGTTCGCTTTCAGCCTGTTTGCGCGCGGTGATGTCGCGGATCACGGCGATCACCAGTCGCCCCTCTTTCACCTCCGTCGGACTCAATCTAACATCGACGGGGAAAAGGCTTCCGTCTTTGCGCCGACCGTAGGACTCCAGCTCGCCGAGGTGGAACGCGCGGTTGCGCCAACTGGCCCAGTCGAACTCCGGAAGCAACATCTCGATCGGCCGATTCTGCATCTCGTCGCGCCCGTACTGGAAGATCTTTTCCGCTTGCGCGTTGAGCTGGATGAGCTGCCCTTGTTGACCGATGACGATGATCGCATCTGGAGCGCAGTCAAAGAGCGCGCGCAACGTCCCTTCGCTTTTGCGCAGAGCCTCTTCGGTGCGGCGTCGTTCGCCGATCTCGCGCAGCAGCGCTTCGTTCGCCTTGACCAGCTCGACGGTGCGTTGTTCGACGTGAACTTCAAGCTCATCGCGCGCGCGCCGAAGCTCCTCCTCGATGCGTCTGCGCTCGGCGATCTCCGAACGCAACTGCGTGTTGAGGCGCGCCAGCTCAGCCGTGCGCTCTTCGACGCGCGCTTCCAGTTCATCGGCGGCGCGACGCAACGCCTCTTCGGCCCGTTTCAGCTCCGTGATATCGAACGCGGCTCCATGAATGAACCACGGGCGGCCATCGGCGCGGCGCACCATCTTCACTTCGCAATGGAACCAAACGACGCGCCCATCGCGCGCGATCACACGGTAATCGGCGCGCAAAGGTTCCCCCGTAAGCAGCATCTGCGCGGCATCGGCGCTCCAACGGGCCTTGTCATCCGGATGGATCTGCTGGTACCAGCGCACGGGATCGTTCAACCACTCCTCTTGCGTGAAGCCGAGCAGTTGTTCGATCTGCGGGCTGACGTAAGCTTCGCCGATTCCGCCTTCAAGCGAGGCCGTAAAAAGGATGGCCGGGATCTGTTCGACGAGCGTGCGATAGAGCGTCGTCGCATCGGGCCTCTCGGTGACGTAACGGATGCCGTTTGCCGAACTCGAACATGGCGGGAAGAAGGTGGCTGCAAGATCTGCAAGGAGTTTTTCAGCCTCCGCCACGCTCGCCAACTCAAGCGTCTCTTCCACCCGTTGGCCCCACGTTTGATTTTCTCCGACCCAATCCATTTCCGACGGTCAACGGTTTTCCGAATCCGATTCTTCGGTCCGAGCCAGCTTTCCTTGTCGCCAGCGAGGCTCCTTGTTGAGCGAAGCTTGCGTGAAACGGCGCAGCGCGTGTATGGCCCGACCATACGTCGTCACGGCATGCGACGAGAGGAGCGAACCGGGCGGTTGGTTCATGAACGGCATGAACTTATCGGGAAAGCTCGGCATCGTGCAGCCGATGCAGATGCCGCCGACATTAGCGCATCCGCCGACGCCGCCCATCCAGCTCCGCTTGCCGACGTTGCATTGAACCACTGGCCCCCAACAACCGAGCTTGACGATGCATTTGGGCGAGCCGTACTCTTCGCCGAACTCCGCTTGCTCGTAATATCCGCCGCGGTTGCAACCCTCGTGTGCCGTCTGCTCAAACAGCCACGTCGGACGCAGTTGATCATCGAGCGGGATCATCGGTGCCAACCCAGCGGCTTGGCGCAGAAGATAAAGGAGCGTTTCCGTCAAATTGTCCGGCAGCGTCGGGCAACCGGGCACATTGACGATCGGGATGCCGGCGCGCGAACGCCAGTTCCAACCCAAATAATCGGCCAGCCCCATGCAGCCGGTCGGGTTGCCTTCCATCGCGTGGATGCCGCCGTAGGTAGCACACGTGCCGACCGCGACCACAGCCCAAGCTTTCGGCGCCAACAGGTCAATCCAGTCACACGTTTTAATCGGCTGACCGGTCCGCTGGTCCACGCCGAAAGCGGCCCAGTAACCTTCCGTTTTGTTCGTCTCGTCCGGGATGGAGCCTTCGATGACGAGGATAAAGGGATCTATTTCGCCCTGCGCGGCACGATTGAAAGGCGCGAGGAACTCTTCGCCGACTTCATAGGCAAGAAGCGGGTTGTGTAAGACGAGGCGCGGAACGCCAGGCAAGCCGCCGAGAACAAGCTCTTCAAGGCTCGGCTGCGTCGCGCCGGTCAACGCGACGCTCTCGCCGTCGCAGCCGAGTCCGGCTGTGATCCAGAGCACGACGAGCTCATCGGTGTTCTGCGCCATGTCTTCAACCGCGATGGCGTCCGACCGCTACGCCGTTCGTTTGCCGCAGATGGGCAGCGCTTCGTTTTCCGACTCTCTCGGAAGCGCACCTACTTTTTGGCGGCCGATTCGATCTCCTCTTCCGTCGTCCCTTTCGGCGTGATGATGCGCAGCTTCGGAGCCTCTTGGAGGACGCGCGTCCCTGGCGGCACCGAATGAGTCAACCAGACATTGCCGCCGATCACCGACCCGCGCCCGATCACCGTATCGCCGCCCAAGATTGTCGCCCCGGCGTAGATTACCACGTCGTCTTCAATGGTCGGGTGGCGTTTGGTGTTACGGATCAACTGTCCGTTGGCATCCTTGTCGAAAGAGAAAGCGCCGAGCGTGACGCCTTGATAGAGCTTGACGTTGTTGCCGATGATCGCCGTCCCGCCGATGACGACCCCTGTCCCGTGATCGATGAAGAAGCGCGAGCCGATCCGCGTGCCCGGGTGGATGTCTATGCCGGTGCGATGATGCGCGTGTTCGGTCATGATGCGCGGAATGAGCGGCACGCGCAATTTGTAAAGCTCGTGCGCGAGCCTGTAGACCATCACGGCGTAGACGCCCGGATAACTGAAGATGATCTCATCAAGGCAAGTCGCCGCCGGGTCGCCATCATATGCAGCCTGCACATCTGTCGCCAAGATCTCGCGAATGCGCGGCAATTGCGCGAGAAACTCCGCGGCGCAATCGGCCGCTTCGCGTTCGGTCACTTCGCAATGGGCGCCGATCTTCTGTCCATGGTTGATGGCGCGGCTGATCTGCTCGGTCAAAGTCTCATAAAGCCACATGATACGCGCTTGGACGTGGCGGCGCAGACTCGCTCCGGCCAAACCTTGCGCTCCGGCGTAGCCCGGAAAGACGAGTTCGTGCATCGCGTCGATCATGCGGATGATCGCCTCGTGTGACGGCAGCGGCTGACGATCCAAATGATGAATCTTCATGCTGCCGTTGAGATACGATTCGATGAGCGCTTCGCTCGCTTGATCAAGTCTAGGGTCCATCTGCTTCTTCTCGATCCCGCTCGCTTGTCGAAGCGACTTCATCCGACTATTTCCGCCTTGTAACCGAGTTCTTCGATCTTTTCGATGAGCGCGCTCGCTGGCACCTTCTTTTCGTCGTATTCGACCGTTGCCGTCTTGCTCTGGAAGTCGACTTCAGCGCGGCGCACGCCTTGGGTCTCTTCGAGCGTTTCGCGGATATCGGCGGCGCACGAGACGCAATGCATCCCTTCGACGATCAGTTTAGCTTGCATGGCCTTCACGCTCCGAGTTCGACGAGCATAAAATACCGAGGTCAATTATAAACCTCGAAGCGAAAAGAGGGAACTTGCCATCCGAGAAGCAGTGGGGAACAGCTTGCGCATACGGGACGCGCTGGCTGAAGCGACCGCGCGACTACGCGACGCACAGGTAGCCGAAGCGCGCCGCGAAGCGGCCAGTCTGCTCGCTCACGCCCTTGGGCGCGACCGCACTTATCTGATAACGCACGCCGAAGAGACCATTTCACGTTCAACGCTCGAAGCCTTTCGCACCATGCTCGCTCGCCGCGCGTCGGGCGAACCCTTGCAGTACATCACGGGCCGTCAGGAGTTCTGGGGGTTGGAGTTCGTCGTCACGCCGGACGTACTGATCCCACGCCCCGAAACGGAGCTGATCGTTGAGGCGGCGCTCGAAGCGGCAACGGACCGAGCGATGATGATCTGCGACGTCGGCACGGGTTCGGGGTGCATCGCAGTGGCGCTGCTCAAAGAGAAGATCTGCGCACGCGCCATCGGCCTCGACATCTCTGCGGCGGCGCTGCGCGTTGCAGCGCATAACGCGCGGCGGCACAACGTCGCCGACCGGTTCATGTTGGTCGCTTCCGATTGTTTCGCCGCCCTCGATGAAGAAAGCGCGCGCTTCGATCTCGTCGTCGCCAACCCGCCCTACGTAGCCGAACGCGATTTGCCCCGCCTCCAACGCGAAGTGCGCGATTTCGAACCGCGCCTTGCCTTGACTGCCGGACCGGATGAGTTGCGTCTGATCCGCCGGCTCCTAACCGACGCGCCGCGTTTTTTGCGTGCAGGGGGGCACTTGATATTCGAGATCGGTTGCGGTCAAACGCAAGCCGTTCGAAAATTGATCGACGCGCGCTGGTGGTCGCTTCTCGACATCAAACGCGATCTACAGGGCATCGCGCGCACGGTCTGTTTACGTCGCCTTTGACGTGGATCTGTTCGACGAAATAGCAGGGATCGAGTTGCTCCATACCTAGTTGCTTGCGTCGTTTTGACGTGTTCAACGAAGCCGCGAGGTCGAGTTCCAAATAACCGACTGCGCGCGGTGCTTCTCCTCTCGCTCGCAGGTAAACAAGGAGACAGATGGTCCGACATCGCCGATCCGAGATCTTCCGTGCTGTTGGCGCTCTGGATGACTCGACGCTCATCGTGATAGATTCCCACCCTGAGACTGCGCGGGCATCTTCGCGTCAGAGGGCTTTCCGATCCAAGGCGGCGAGAAGGAGATGGGATGGATAAATTTCACATTCGCGGTGGGCGTCCTCTGTACGGGCGCGTCTCGGTCAGCGGCGCCAAAAACGCCGCGCTTCCTTGCATGGCGGCGGCGCTATTGACAGCCGAAACGGTCACTTTGCACAACGTGCCCTACGTGCGCGATTGCATGACGTTGCGCCGCTTGCTCGAGGATCTGGGCGCGACGGTGCTCACGCCCGAGCTGCGAACGCACAAGATCAGCGCCGCGCACGTCGAGGTGTTGGAAGCGCCCTACGAACTGGTTAAGACCATGCGCGCGTCGGTGCTCGTGCTCGGACCGTTGGTCGCGCGGTTTGGGCGCGCCCGCGTCTCGCTGCCGGGCGGCTGCGCCATCGGCACGCGCCCGATCGATCTTCACCTCGAAGGGCTGAAAAAGCTGGGAGCCGACGTGTCGCTCGAAGCTGGCTACGTCGTCGCACGGGCGCCGCAATCGGGACGCCTGCGCGGCGCGGAGATAGAATTCAGCAAAGTGACGGTCACCGGGACCGAAAACCTGATGATGGCTGCAACGCTGGCGCACGGAAGAACCGTGCTGCGCAACGCGGCGCGCGAACCAGAGGTGGTTGATTTAGCCGAACTCCTCAATCGTATGGGCGCGCGCGTGCGCGGTGCCGGAACCGACACGATCGAGATCGAAGGCGTTGAGAGTCTCACCGGAGCGGAACACACGATCATCCCTGACCGCATCGAAACGGGCACGTTCCTCATCGCCGCGGCCATCACGCGCGGCGAACTCGAAGTGAAGAACTGTCGCCCGGAACATCTCGCCGCAGTGATCGACAAACTCCGCGCCGTTGGCGTCGAGGTCGAAGAGATCAATCAAAGCACGCTCTGTGTCTCCGGCAAAGATCGCGCGTTCGTTGCGCGCGATGTTGTGACGGAGCCGTATCCGTGCTTTCCAACCGACATGCAAGCACAGTACATGGCGCTCATGACGCAAGCCGAAGGGACGGCACGGATCACCGAAACGATCTTCGAGAACCGATTCATGCACGCGGCGGAGATGATGCGCATGGGCGCGCAGATCGAGATCGAAGGGCACACGGCGATCGTCCATGGACCGACGCCGCTGATGGGCGCGCACGTGCAAGCATCGGATTTGCGCGCCTCGGCGTCGTTGGTGCTGGCCGGATTGGCTGCCGAAGGCGAAACGCTGATCGATCGTGTCTACCACATCGATCGCGGTTATGAAAAAATAGAAGACAAGCTGCGGGCCGTCGGTGCCGCGATTGAACGCATTCGTTGAAAAGCCATAACGAACTCTCGAACGCACTCCGGCCACAGGGTCCATGCTCTCGCGGTGAAATGCGGTCTCGCCGCTCGACGTTAGCGCCATCGCAGCCGAAAGCCGAGCGCTCATCGAAAACGGACGCGCTTTTACCGATGGAAGGAGAACTCGTATGACCCAAGCTGATTGCATCTTTTGTCGCATCATCGCTGGCGAACTGCCGTCGCGGATGGTACATCAAGATGAGGTGTGCGTTGCCTTTCATGACATCAACCCGCAAGCGCCGGTTCACATTCTGGTGGTCCCGCGCGAGCACGTCGCTTCGCTGGACGAAGCGACGTTTGAAAGACGCGAGCTGCTCGGCCACCTACTTTTAACGGCGGCGCGCGTCGCTAACGCCGAAGGGTTGACGCGGAAAAGTTCCGGCTACCGCACGGTGATCAACACCGGCGCCGGCGTCGGCCAATCGGTCTTTCATCTTCATCTGCACGTGTTGGGCGGGCGGCCAATGAGCTGGCCGCCGGGTTGATTCGATCTCAAACGGCATAGAACCAGCAACTGTGGAGGGATCATGCGCGTACGCGCGACGACATGTGCGCTAAAGCGCGTCCCTGAAGCGCCCGAAGGTGAAATAAAACCGCTGGATTATCTCTTGACTTGATGGAGACATGTTGACATCCTCCCCACGGCACGCAGCCGGGGGATTCCCGAAGGTGCTCCGGGATGGTTCGCGCTTCATCGGGCGCTGC
>NZ_PSLQ01000076.1:0-14341 GCF_040289685.1 Pyrinomonas sp. | reverse complement strand
GATGCCGCAGCTCATCTGAACTCCCCTCGCTGGACCAACTCGCGGCCTTCTTATATGTTCTTCTCCGACATCCAGTGCGACGAGACGAGCACGCGACTTTCGTATTGACATAGAGCCGTTGCTGCCCCGAACCGATGCGCTCGTTTTCGCCGCTCGTCAAAAGAGTCTGGGCATAAGATTGGCTGCATCCGCTTTGTCCAAGGCGTTGCCGCCGCGTGGGCGACGAGGATCATCAAGATTGACCGCATCCGTTTCGCTCTTGAAGAGGCGCCTTCCGAATGGCAACCGAAGATCTGGATTGCGCGGCTGGTTAGGCGAAGGAGCGAAGTCGGTGAGAGCGTTCGCGCTTGAAACGCCTCCGCGGTCGAAGGATTAGGGATTTGTGGTTTCGTGCTTCCGTGCAGCGAGCAAAGCAGCGCCCACTGTGACCGCATCGAGGCCCAATTGCGCGGCGGTGATCTCGGTCGTTTCAAAACACGGTTGGAACGAACGCCGCCGCGCTTCGCGGATGATGGGATCAAGAAGCAGTTCGCCGGCCTCCATGACGATGCCGCCCAAGATGATCCTTTCGACGTTCAGCAAGTTGATGATCGCGGCGATGGCCGTACCGATGTAACGTCCCGTACGTTCCAACATCAGGAGCGCGAAATCATCGCCGTTGCGTGCTTCGCGCGTGATGTCGCTCACCGTGAAATCGCGGTTCGTGGCCAGCTTCGAGAGGGACGAAGTGCCGTCGCGAAACAGTCGCTCGTGGGTGCGGCGGACGATGTTCGGCGCCGAAGCGACCGTCTCCAAACAACCGACGTTGCCGCAAGCGCACTGAATGCCGTTTGGATCGATCGTGATGTGACCGAACTCTCCGGCAAAACCGGAAGCTCCGCGCCAGATGTGCCCATCGAAGATGAGCGCGCCGCCAATCCCGTAGCCGAGCAAGACGTAAAAGATACAGCGGCTCCCGCGTCCGGCTCCGGCCACATATTCGCCGTAGGCGGCGGCGTTGGCATCGTTCTCCAGCAAGACCGGTAGCCCTGTTGTCGCTTCCAGTTCGGAATGAAAATCCTCGCGCATTGTCGCCGCTAGATCCGTTGAAAAGTGGACGCGCCCGCTTTGCGGATCGACCAATCCGGGGAGCCCGATGCCGAGAGAGCGCGCTTGTTGATTGCCGCCCAAATCGGCGACCAAGCGCGCGATCTGCGCGCTCAACGCATCTCTTTCGAGCGGCGCTTCCACGCTCCGCAAAATCGCCCCATCGCTGGTGACAAGAGAGGCGCGCAAAATCGGACCTGAGAGGTCCACTCCGATCATTCCTTTTGCGATTTGGGTTGGGCCATTCGTCTGCATCGCGGCCCTCCGTGGAGGCTCTTTCGTCCGATGGCGTCCGTCCATCGCACTTTAACAGAGCGTCCGGGAGCTGTCAAACTCGATGCTTGAGAGTGTAGAATGGGCAGCGCTCGCGCGCGCCGACAACCGGAACGGCACGCTTGGCGAGCGATCTGCGGCACATGGGAAAGAACGCGCCGCCGAGGATCAAGACCGTGCGCCGCGCGAACTTATGTGGTATCGTCGGCGGCGTCGAAAGCGAGGGCGCGATGAAGATCAGCACGCTCTTGTTACCGACGGATTTCAGCGAATGCGCTGAGCGTGCGATCCCGTACGCGACGTGGCTGGCGCGCATCGCTGGCAGTCGGATCATCTGCCTGCACGTCATCGAACCGATCGTGCCGGTGGTCGGTTACGCTGGGCTGGTCGAATCGGTGCCGCTTGCAGACATCAGCGAATCGCTGGAAGAATCGGCGGCGCGCGAACTGCCCAAGCTTACCGAGCGCGATGAGTTCGCTGGTCTCGAAATCGAGGAGATGATCGTTCATGGCGAGGCGGCGACCGAGATCGTGCGCATCGCTAAAGAGAAAAGGGTCGATTTGATCGTCATCTCATCGCACGGGCGCACAGGGTTGGGCCGAATCCTTTTCGGCTCGACCGCCGAAGCTGTTGCACGGCACGCTCCCTGCCCCGTGCTGATCGTCAAGCCGCGTGCCGAAGAACCAACGACGGATCGCTCTTGACGGGCAAGCGAAGTATCATCGAACGAGTGGGGGCATGGATAGTCAGTTCTTTTTCGATCTAGTTGGGATCTATGGGCTTTACGCCATCTTCTTCCTCACCATGATCGAGGGAGACATCACGCTTCTGCTCGCTGGCGTGCTCGCCCACACCGGTTTTTTCGGCGAGTACGGCTTCGCCAAAGTCCTTCTGATCGGCACGCTCGGCGGCGCGACAAGTGACGTATTGGCTTACACCGTCGGACGCGGGTTTCGCACCAGCGTTCGTGAGTTCCGTTTCTATCGCGCCGCGCAACCGCGAATCGAAAGGTTGACCGAAAGGTTTGGCCCGTTGTCGATCTTCTTGTCGAAATATATCTACGGACTGCGTACCGCCTCGTGCGTCTTCTACGGCGTCGGGCACATGCCGCTCAAACGTTTCGTGCCCCTTTCGGTGGCGAGCTGCTTCGTTTGGGTTCTGGTGCTAAGCGGCGCAGGCTATTTCTTCAGCGGTGCGGTGACGAACCTGATCGGCGACTTCCATCAACTCGGCATCGCGCTGCTCGTCATCGTCGCCGTCGGCATCATAGGCTTCTATCTCGCGGAGCGATACTGGTTAGCGAAAAAGGTCGAGGAGGTCGATCCCAAAACCGTGCACAAACTCGAACAGACGGCGCAGGAAAAATTGCTCGAAATCGAGCACGTCGCGCAGGAGAAGCTGCACGAACTCGGTCACGAAATCCAAGAACACTTGCCGTTGCGGCGGCGCGATCCGAAACGCGATCCGAAGCGCGTCGCGCCGCGCGAAGAGATCGACGGAGATTGATGCGCGCGACTTTGCCCGCTCGAGCTTCGCACGCCGTCTGTTTTCAGAGCTGGACCGGCACCGCAACGGGCGGTTTGCGCTCGCGCGCTGCTCAAACTTGAATTCACGAACTGGAACACGTCATGTGACGAGAACTTAAGCACGGAGCGGATTTCGTCGTCCGCTTTAGGTGACGATCGCTGAAACCATGATCATCGAAGCCACTGCTCCAACGCGCATTGATCTTGCGGGCGGCACGATCGATATCTGGCCGCTCTACCTCTTCCACCCAGGAGCGATGACGGTTAATTTCGCCATCTCGCTTCGCGCGCGCTGTCGCATCGAAGCGCGCGATGATGCGCGCGTCATCATCGAATCGCGCGACCGCGCCGCACGCATCGAAACCAGCCTTGACCGCTTGGACCATCTGGTCGCAGAACCGCAACTCGAACTGGCATCGAAGCTCGTCCACCTGTTTCGCCCGCGCACGGGCTTTCACCTCACAACCGAAAGCGAATCGCCGCCCGGCGCGGGTCTCGGCGCTTCATCTTCGCTCGCCATCGCCTGCATCGGCGCGCTCAACCGCTTCGTCGGACAGCGTTACCGCGAAGATCAGTTCATTCAAATAGCCGCCAACGTCGAGACCACAGTGATTCGCGTTCCCGCCGGCGTGCAAGATTACTATGCCGCTCTATACGGCGGAGCAAGTTGCCTGCACTTCCGCCCTGATGGGACAAAACGCGAGCGGCTCGAACTAGAGGCGTCTGCGCTCGAAGAGCGCTTGCTCCTCTGCTACACAGGCGAGCCGCACGTCTCCGGAACCAACAACTGGGAGATCTTCAAAACCCATATCGACGGCGACGCCAAGCTCTTCGACCTCTTCGAGGGAATACGCGATTCAGCGCAACAAATGCGCCGCGCGCTTCTAGCTAACGACTGGGAAGAGGTGCGCGCGACGATGCGCGCCTACTATCCGAAACGCAAGCAACTCGCCCCAAACATCACGACGCCGCACATGGATCGGTTGGTTGAGGTCGCCCTCGCACACGGCGCCGAAGCGGCCAAGGTCTGCGGCGCTGGCGGCGGCGGGTGCATCGCCTTCCTCTGCGCAAGCGGATGTCGCGAACGGGTCGCGCAAGCGCTCGAAGAAGCAGGCGCTGAAATCCTGTCGTGGAAATTCGCCGACCAAGGCTTGACCGTGCGCGAACTTTGACCGTCGCGCAGACTCAAAGCTCCTGAAGATCTCCGCCGACGTGCTTCGGGCGCGTTGATCACACGACCTTCGCAAGCTGAAACCGAAAACGCCGCTCGATGTCGAATCTGCTGAAACTTTTCTGGAGCCGCGTGCTGGGCTTCATCTGGCGTCGCACGCCGCGTCGCTTTCTGCGTTGGGGAGTGCGGCTCACGCAGCCACGCTTTGCCGTCAGCGCAGGCGCCATCGTGTTCGATGCGCAGGGCCGCGTGCTGCTTCTTCGCCACGTCTTTCGTCACGGAAGCGGGTGGGGATTGCCCGGCGGTTTCCTCCACAAAGGCGAACAACCCGAAGCGGCTCTGCGGCGCGAACTGCGCGAAGAGATCGGCCTCGATGTGGAAGACCTGCAGCTCGCTTCGGTGCGCACCATCGAAAGCGCGCACCAGATCGAGATCCTCTACTGCTGCCGCGCGCGCAACCGCGCCGAACCGCGTAGCTTCGAGGTTCGAAAAGCGGCGTGGTTTGCCCCCAATGAGTTGCCGCGTGATCTGCTGCCCGCGCAACGTCAAGCGATTCGCAGCGCGCTCGCCGCTTGGCAAAGTCGGTCGGGCGCGACAAAATCTGAAGCGCCGTCGCCGACGAGCGATGGCGACCGCTTGTAAGTTCTCGCAACAATCTCCGAGGTGAAAAGGACATGGTTCAATTGATTCCGCCGCCAGAAGAGGTGATGCAGATCTTGAAAGAGACCGGAGCCTTTCGCGAAGGCCACTTCATCTACCCTTCGGGCAAACACACACCGCACTATTTTCAAATGCCGCTCGCCTTTCGCTACTACGACACGGCGCGCGTGCTCGCCGTCGCGCTGAGCCGGAAGTTCCGACTCGAAAAAGAGATCTCCAGTGCGTTGCCGCGCGTCGCCGTGATCGCTCCCGGCCCCGGCGGCATCCCCGTGGCGTTCGGCGTGCGCGACGCGCTCGAAGCGGAGCAGATCTATTGGGCCGAGCGTGAACAAGGCAAACGCATGTTCCGCCAATTCCTCAATCGCGGCGAGGTCAACCCATGCATCATCGTCGATGACATCATCCGCACGGGCACGGCCATTCGAGAAACGGCGCAACTCGTCAAAGACCTCGGCGCACGCATCATCGGCTGCGGGGCGATCGTCCGCTTCACCTCCGCTCCGACCATGCTCGATGATGTGCCGATCAAATCGCTCGTTGAATTCGATGCCAAATGGTACGACCCCGAAAACTGCCCGCTCTGCAAGGAGGATATCCCGGCAGAACACGTCCGGTTCTAGCGAGGCACGTCCCACCTCGCGATTCGGACCTCTTCGATGAGGAGACCCCGGCGGAACACGTCCGGCGAAGCGCCTCCTGAACTGCAACAGGTTGTGGCCTTCCAACTGAAAGACCACAACCTGTTGTGGTTACAGCCGTGCCCCAAGGGGAAATTGCAAGTGGCGGCCAATGCGAACACCACCATCTTCGCCCTTGCCGAGAGAGGCGCGCGTCGAGAGCCGAAGGGATTTTCGCCGGTGGAAGAAGAGCGCGCCTTCAGATCTCGTGCCGGTTGGCGAGTGCGCGGTCCATGGTCACCTCATCGACGTACTCCAAATCGCTGCCGACCGGCATGCCCATAGCGATGCGTGTCGTACGCACGCCGAGGGGCTTTAGAAGGTGGCTGAGGTAGATCGCTGTCGCTTCGCCTTCGGTCGTCGGGTTGGTGGCGAGGATTACTTCTCTAACCTTCACGCCTTGATTGTTCTCCGGCTTCAATCGCACCAGAAGGTTGTCGAGCCGGAGCATCTCAGGCCCGATGCCGCGCACGGGCGAAAGGCATCCGTGCAGCACATGATATAAGCCTTTGTAGCTCCGCGTCTTCTCGATGGCGACCAAGTTATAAGGCTCTTCGACGACACAGATCAGCGCACGGTCGCGCGTCGGCGAAGCGCAGAATCGACAGGGATCGACGTCCGTCAAATTATTGCACATCGAGCAGAGATGTATCTTCTGCTTGACCTCTTGCAAAGCGCTGATGAAGCGTTCGACCTCGGCTTCCGGCAGACGCATGATATGAAACGCGAGCCGTTGCGCCGATTTATTGCCGATGCCCGGCAAGCGTTTGAACTCATCGATCAATTTCGTCACTGGTTCAGCGTATTCGAGCATTTCCTGGTCCGCTGCGGGGAGTCGAAGCCAAACGGTCGCTCCGACTCGCCCGCCTCTAGCTGAAGGCTTTAGACTCGGTCCATCGAAAAGTCTATGGATCGTCTACGGCGCGATTGGCGCGGACTTTGATCCGTCGCCCGAAAGCCGCTTCACTTCAGGATGCAGAGACGCAACTCGTTTCGTCTCAAAAGAGGTTGCCGAGCCCTGGTGGCAGCATCCCGCCGAGCTTGCTCTTCATCGCTTCGTCCACTTTGCGTCCGGCCTCGTTGACGGCGGCGATGATCATATCTTGCAGCATCTCGACATCGCCTTCTTTGACCGCCTCCGGATCGATCTTGAGCGCTGTCACCTCCTTGGTTCCGCGCATTTCAACGCTCACCATGCCGCCGCCGACCGATGCCTCGACGCGCAAGGCTTCCATCTCCTGCTGCAGTTTCTCTTGCATTTGCTGCGCTTGTTTCAACATCTGCTGCAGGTTCATTCCACCGGGAAACTTCATGTTCCTGATCTCCTCTTGAAAATTCGGATCCACCAGCTCCGCTTTCGCGCCTTGTGTTTTCCATCCTAACTTTCATCGCCGCCGATTGCAATGCGCCGCCGCCGTGGCGCGCCACAGGTCCTCGCGCTCGTATTCACCTTTCCGTGCTCGCCGTGCTATAAGCTCGAAAGGGCAGCCGAAAGATGAAGAGATACGTCATCAAAAGAGCAGGTGGCCTGCCGGAGCGATTGGCACGATACCGCGAGGAGCTGAACGAAGAGCAGTTCGCCGTTGTCACGGCCCCACCGGGGCCGACGCTCGTCATCGCCGGAGCGGGATCCGGCAAAACGCGCGCGATCACCTATCGCGTCGCCTATTTGATCGAGCAGGGCGTGGCACCGGCGCGCATCATGCTGGCGACGTTCACCAACCGCGCCGCCCGCGAGATGCTCCGTCGCGTCGAATCTCTCACCGGCAGCGACGTACGTCGCGTGTGGGGCGGGACGTTTCATCGCATAGGGAATCTCCTCTTGCGGCGCCACGCCTCTAGTCTCGGTTACGGAGCGAATTACACGATCCTCGATGCCGAAGACGCCCGCGATCTGCTGTCGTCGTGCGTCGAAGAGGCAGGCATCAACACGCGCGCGCGTCGATTTCCGAAACCGGAAATCCTCCAGGATGCGATCAGTTTCTCCATCAACACGGAGCGCACGCTCGGCGAAGTCCTCGCCCGGCGCTACCCGCAATTCGAAATGCTGGCTGCCGACATCGCGCGCGTGGCCGACATCTATCGCGAGCGCAAGCGCGAGCGAAACACGATGGACTACGATGACCTGCTCCTCAATTGGAAACGGCTTCTCGAAGAAAAGCATGAGATCGCCGAGCTTTACGCCGAGCAGTTCGAGCACATCCTCGTCGATGAATTTCAGGACACTAACCGGCTGCAGGCCGAGATCATCGATCTACTGGCGCGAAAGCATCGCAACGTGATGGTAGTCGGCGACGACGCGCAAAGCATTTTCGCTTGGCGCGGCGCCGAATGGACCAACATCTACGAATTCCCACAACGCTATCCGGACGCGCGCCTCTTCCGTCTGGAAACGAACTACCGTTCGACGCCCGAAATACTCGCCGTCGCCAACGCTTCGATCGCAGCCAATCACCAGGGCTTTCCCAAAGAGCTGCGTGCCGTGCGTTCATCCACGGGGATGCTCCCGGCGCTCGTGCCGTGCCGCGACGCGGACCAACAAGCGGCGTTTGTCGCGTCGCGCATCTTGGAGCTACGCGACGATGGCATCGCGCTCGACGAGATCGCCGTCCTCTATCGCTCGCACTACCATTCGCTCGAGTTGCAGATGGAGCTGACGCGGCGCGCCATTCCCTACCGCGTGCATAGCGGCGTTCGCTTCTTCGAGCAGACCCACATCAAAGACGCGCTTGCCTTCCTGCGCCTCGTCGTCAACCCACATGATGAACTCGCGTGGAAACGCGCGCTTCGCTTGATCCCGCAAGTCGGAGCGGCGACGGCGAACAGGATCTGGGAGACGCTTCGGGCTGCGCGCGATCCGCTCGCCCTGATTCGTCGCGGCGAGGTAGATGCGCTCGCGCAAAGGCGCGGCAACGGCTGGGCCGAATTTCGCTCGCTCATTGAAGCTTTGACGCGAGAAGAGGCGCTGCATAATCCGGCGTGCCAACTCGAACTCGTGCTCGCCCATGGGTACGCAGCCCACCTCGCGCACACGTATGAGAACGCCGAAGCCCGACTCGAAGACCTCAGGCAACTCGCGCGTTACGCTGCGCGCTTCGATTCGGCGGCCTCTTTCCTTTCGGAGCTGGCGCTGATCGCCACCGAACGCTACGATGCGCCGCAACCCATGGTCGGCGAAGATGTCATCATGGGGAGCGAAGAAGATGAACTCCTCTCGCTCAGTTCCGTTCATCAAGCCAAAGGTCTCGAATGGCGCGTCGTCTTCATCATTTGGGCGGCGGACGGGCGCTTCCCCAGTCCGCGCGCGTTGCGCGAAACCAACGGCGAAGAAGAGGAGCGAAGGTTGTGGTACGTGGCGCTGACCAGGGCGCGCGATCAGCTCTACATCGCTTATCCGGCGCTGGCGATTGATTACGCCCAGCAGACCGTTTTGCAGCGGCCTTCGCGCTTCGTCACTGAAGTCCCGGTCGAACTGTTCGATATCTGGCAGATTGAAGACGAGCCGCGCGAAGTCGCGGCGTCGGAGGACGAAGAGGTGAGCGGCTACTTGAATTGAGCGAGACCCCGGTCGACCATCAACGAGCGCGTCCGTCGAACTCTGCGCGCAAACGCACGCGGGCCACGAACCCGACGCGCTGGCGATTGATGTTGGCCGCTGGAGTGAAAAATGAAGCTTGAAGGACCGGAAGTCAAACGCGCCATCGGAGCGTTCGAAGATGATCTCGCGCGCCGGGAGGCGGGCGAAAATGGCGAACGCAACGGACGTCTGCTCGCCGATTGCTCTTTGCGCGCCGAAGTGCGCCTTTATTACGATCTACTCCTCCCGCCGGGGAGCGCCGATCCGTGCCCCTTGTTGGTCGCGCTTCACGGCTACGGCGGGAACAAAAAACAGATGCTGCGCGAGGCAAGCAAAGCGGTGCCACAAGGGTTCGCCATCGCCGCGTTGCAAGCCCTGCACCAACACATACGCGAGCCGCGCGCGCCTGGTGAACCGCTCCGTTACGGGTTCGGATGGTTGACCAACTTCCGCCCCGCAGAATCGATCGCGCTGCATCATGATGCGCTCTTCGCGCTGATCGAGCGCGCCGTGGCGGAAGGCGTCGCCGACGGGAAGAAGATCTTCCTGCTCGGCTTTTCGCAATCGGTCGCCTTGATCTACCGGTTCATCTTCAAGCACGCGGATCTCGTGCGCGGCGCAGTCTGCATCTGCGGCGGGCTGCCCGGAGACTGGGAGACCAACGAAGAGTACCGTCCATCGCGCACGGCGATTCTCCACTTGTGCGGCACGCACGATGAGTTCTATCCGCCGGAGCGCGTGCGCGATTACGCGGCGAAACTCAGCATGCGCGCTTCGCGCGTCGAGGTGCGCAGCTACGACGCCGCACACGAGATCACCGACGAAATGCGCGACGATGTGCGCTCTTGGCTCGCAAACATGGCGAGCCTGTAGGCTGTCCTGGTTGGAGGCGAAGATGATCGCAAAGGCAGAAAAGCGAGGCAAACCATCCGCGCCGCACGCGCTGATCGCAGTCTCAGCGCTGCTCCTCTTTTTCGCTCCGCAAACGCTCTGCGCCGCGCAATCAGGCGAGGCAGCGAACGCGGCTATCCGTGCCGTGCTCGACCAACAGGTCGCCGCGTGGAATCGCGGCGACATCGAGGCTTTCATGCGCGGTTACGCGCAGTCGCCGGAGACGACCTTCGTTGCGGACGATCGCATCACGCGCGGATGGCAAACGGTGCTCGACCGTTATCGTCGCGCTTACAACACGCGCGCCAAAATGGGGCGACTCGCCTTCTCCGAACTCGAAATCAAGCGGCTCGGCAAAGACGCGGCTCTCGTTCTCGGTCGCTGGGAGCTGAAAAGGGAGCAGGACGCGCCCCACGGCAGGTTCACGCTCATCTTTCGTCGCTTTCCCGAAGGGTGGCGCATTGTACATGATCACACATCGTCAGCTCCGCGCTGACGACCAATCCACAGGGATGTTTTTGCAACCTCGATTGTTTGGAGCAAACATCATGCGAAAAATCGCGACGACGCTGCTGATCCATGTTCTTCTGTTCGCGCTTCCCATCGGAGCGCAAACCGCGGCGGGCCAGATCGACGATCTGCCTGCCATTGAACGTTATTTGAACATCCGGAGCGCCTCTTCTCCGACCTTCTCCCCTGACGGCCAAAGAGTCGCCTTTCTGACCAACATCACGGGCACGCCGCAGGCGTGGACCGTCCCGGCGTCGGGGGGCTGGCCGGACCAGTGGACTTTCTATCAAGACCGCGTGGATTTCATCGAATGGTCACCGAACGGCTCCGGCCTCGTCTTCAGCAAGTCGCGCGGTGGAGACGAGAACGCGCAATTGTTTTGGCTTGCGCCCGATGGCACGCGCATCCGCGTGCTGACGAACTCGCCCAAAGTCCGACACAACTTCGGCCTGTGGTCGCACGACGGAAACAAGATCGCCTACGCCTCGAACAAGCGCCACCCGAACTACTTCGACATCTACGTGATGGATGTCGCTTCTGGGCGCGAAGAATTAGTCTATCAGCAAGACGGATCCAATTCGCCCGTGGCGTGGTCGTTCGACGGTCGGCAGCTCATCATCTCGCGCAGCAACGAGCAACAGAGTCTGGACAACGATCTTTACCTCGTCGATCTTTCAACCAAGCGAGCGACACATTTGACGCCGCACACCGGCCCGGCACAGTTCGGCGACGTCCATTTCGCGCGCAGCGGACGGGCGATCATCTTCGCCCACAACGACGGTCGCGAGTGGTATCAGCTTTCGCGCATGGAATTAGATTCGAAAAAGATCGAAACGCTCGACAATACCGAATGGGACGTCGATGCGACGGCGCTCTCCGATGATGGCAGAACCTTCGCTTATACGATCAATCGCGAAGGATACAGCGAACTGTACGTCCGCGAAGCGACCGAAGATGGACGCCTCGGGCCAAAGGGAACGCCGATCAAATTGCCGGGGCAGGGCGTCGTCAGCGGGCTGGAGTTTTCGCGCGACGCGACGAAACTGGCTTTCGTCTTCAACGGCGCGCGCTTCAATCCAGATGTCTGGATCTATGATCTTCGCACCCGCGAACTCAGACAGCTAACACACAGCTCGCGCGCCGGACTGGTCCAATCCTCGTTTGTCGAACCGGAGTTGATTCGCTTCAAGTCTTTCGACGGACGCCAAATCCCAGCTTGGTACTACCGACCGCAGCGCGCGCAAGGACGCTTGCCGGTGATCGTCAGCGTTCACGGCGGACCGGAAGGGCAAGAACGCCCCACGTTCAATGCCATCTATCAGTATTTCCTCGCGCGCGGCTACGCCATCCTCGCGCCCAACGTTCGCGGTTCGACCGGGTATGGCAAAACCTACACGCATTTAGACGACGTGCGCAAACGCGAAGATGCGGTGAAAGACCTCGCCGCCGCCGTCGAGTGGTTGCGCGCGCAGGGCGGAGCCGATCCTAAACGCATCGCCGTCATGGGCGGAAGCTACGGCGGGTACATGACGCTGGCGGCCATCACGCTCTATCCTGATCTTTGGGCAGCAGCAGTCGATACCGTCGGCATTGCCAACTTCGAAACCTTTCTGCGCAACACGTCCGGTTATCGACGTAAATTGCGCGAGGTCGAATACGGTTCGCTCGAGCGCGATCTGGAGTTTTTGCGTGCGATCTCGCCGATCAATCGCGTCGATCGCATTCGCGCGCCGCTGATGGTCATTCACGGCAAGAATGACCCGCGCGTCCCGTACACGGAAGCCGAGCAGATCGTCAAAGCGCTGCGTGAAAGAGGACGACCGGTTGAATACGTCCTCTTCGATGACGAAGGTCACGGCGTAGCGAAGCTCGCCAACCGGCTGATCGTCTATCCGAAGATGGCCGACTTTCTCGATCGTTATATGAAGTGATTGAAGGGCGGCGAAGCCGCTTCGCGCTCTGCGCCGATTCCGTTTCGGGTACATGGAGCAAAAGATCGAAAGCGAGCTGGCGGTGATCGGCTGCAAGCAACTGGTGACGCTCGCCGGTCCAGCGCGCCCGCGCGTCGGCCACGAACTCAGCCAACTCGCCATCATCGCCGATGGCGCGATGCTCGTGCGCGATGGGCGCATCGCGCGCATCGGTCGGCGCGAAGAGATCGAACCGCTCATCGGAAAGACCACGCGCGTCGTCAATGTCGGCGGGCGCGTAGTGCTTCCCGGCTTCGTCGATGCTCACACGCACGCGGTCTTCGCCGGAACGCGCGCCGATGAGTTCGAACTTCGCGCCGCAGGATGTACTTACCGCGAGATCGCCGCACGCGGCGGCGGCATACTCTCCACCGTTCGACGGACGCGCGCTGCCACGGAAGAGGAGCTTTTTCGCACAGCCCGGCGACGGCTTGCATGGTTCGTGCGCGCTGGGACGACGACGCTTGAGGTGAAATCGGGTTATGGGCTATCGGTTGATGACGAACTCAAGATCTTGCGCGTCGTTCGGCGGCTCGGCGAAGAGACTCGTGTGCGCACAGTTCCGACTTTTCTCGGCGCGCACGAAGTGCCGGATGAATATCGCGCACAGCGCGCAAGCTACATCGAGCTCATCGTCCGTGAGATGCTGCCCCGCGTCGCCCGCGAAGGTCTCGCTCGGTTTGCCGATGCCTTCTGCGAAGAAGGCATCTTCTCGACCGCAGAGGTGCGGCGCGTGCTCTCCGCAGCGCGCGCTTGCGGACTGGGTTTGCGCATCCACGCCGACCAATTCAGCAACAGCGGCGGAGCGAAACTCGCCGCCGAACTTGGCGCCACAACAGCCGATCACCTAGAGCGAACCGACGAAGAGGGCATCGCCGCGCTCCGCGCGGCCAACGTGCAACCCGTGTTGCTTCCGGCCTCAGTCTATGCGCTCGGATCACACGAGTATCCGGCAGCGCGGCGCATGATCGAAGCCGGGCTGGCAGTTGTGCTGGCGACCGACTTCAATCCTGGCACATCGCCAACACCGTCCGTGCCGATGGTCTTATCGCTCGCTGTCACGCAGATGCGCATGTCGCCAGCGGAAGCGATCACCGCGGCGACCATCAACGCCGCTTATAGCCTCAGCATGGGCGGACAGATCGGCTCGCTGGAAGTAGGCAAACAGGCCGATTTCGCCGTTCACGATGTCGAAGATTACCGCGAACTCGCCTACTTCTTCGGCATCGAACCGGCTTGGGAGACATACATCGGCGGAGAGCGCGTCTTCGCCCGCCACGCGCCGAACGAGAATGCGCGCGTTTTCGCTCGCAACGATGCGCGCGCAAATGACGGTTGATGAGTTCCGTCGCGCTGATTCGAGCGGCGAAAGCGATTTTCCGGTAGCGTTACTGTCTCGCGTGTGTTATGGGTCGCTCTGCGCGTTCACCGAAAGTCATCGCATCATCCAGCGACATGGACCGAACGCTTTCGTGGGCGGAAGTTCAAAGAACCCACCGCACCCGTAGAGGAATCTACCAAAGAGGAGGCCACCTCGTTTCGCTTCTCACGGATTTCGGACGGCACACGCCCTGTTATCCCGATTCGTGGGGCGACTCGCTCGAAGAGATCCACTACACCGGCGAAGGACGTCACGGCGATCAACGTCTGACGCCAGGCAACCGCGCGCTTTTGGCGGCCATCGAGAGCGGCCATGCCGTTCCATTGTTCAACAAGCTCGCCGCCGGACGCTGGCAACACATGGGGTTTTGGCGCGTCACGCAGGCGCGTTACCTCTTCGATGAACAGGCGGAGCGCATGCTCTGGCGCTTCACGCTCCGCAAAGTCGCGCCGCTCGTAGATGAAGGATCGAAAACAGAGCACCGCGCACAAGCGGCGAAACTCGTTCGAACCAACCCCGGCAACAAGCAGAACATGCCCTCTCGCCGCGCGACGCCATCGGCGTTCAGGTCGAAAAGATCAAAAGGCAAAAGGTAAAAGAGGAATTTCCCTGCTTCTAA
>NZ_PSLQ01000075.1:0-14342 GCF_040289685.1 Pyrinomonas sp. | reverse complement strand
TTAGTCCTCGCTTTCGGTCTATTCGCCGTTCTCGCCACCGCACCGATCATCTTCATCGTCTATTTCACCTACCGCACTTATCTTGAGAAGGTCGAAACCGCAGCGGCGCAGGCCGAACAAGCTCGCCGCCACGTTGCCGAACTTTCTCGCAACACATCGCAGAGCAAGAGAAGCTGCGTCAGCAGTGCGCGCAGCTTGAAAAACTTTCCGCCCTCGGCGAACTCGCCTCCGGCGCCGCCTCAAGCGCAGTTAATGAGATGGCGTCCCAGGCTTGCGGCACGTCCCGCACGGGATGCGCCTTGTGCACCGTCGCGGCAGGAACTGAACAGCGCTTTCCGGTAACGAACGCTCTCAGGTGAGGCCGAAGGACCTCGCAAGAAAAAGAGCGCGCAAATTCAACGGTTCTTCTGCTGAGTCAAACGTCGCTTCAGGTCCGGCTCATTCGACGCTCCGCCCGACGAAAAGATATTTCCCGTTGCGCTGTAGATATAGCTATCGCGCGCGCGCACGACCATGTTAGGTCGGTTGACGCGCACAGCGATTCGGCGTCGCTCGCCCTCGCGCGGCGGATTCTTCGGGTAGTAGCCCAAGCTGTATTGACGTCGCAACTCCTCGGCGATCAAGGCAAAGGCTCGATCCAGCGAACTCGTCGAGTCGGCGTCGTACTTGCGCGCACCGGTTCGCCGGGCTAGTTCTGTGAGGTAGCGCGTGCCACGCTCGTAGTCGGCGCGGCTCGTCCCGCTTCCGCCGGGCGTCGGCCAAGGAATGGGGAACGGCCAGCCGATGATGATCGATGGACGGCGTGGCAAGGGCCATGCAACATCCTCCAACGTATCGTACTGCACGGGGTAGATGAGCGCATCCGCTTCTTCAGCATCGCGCAAGGTGCTTTCGTAGCTGGCGCGCTCGCTTGTGGTATCGACCCCGTCGGTAAACAGGACGATGGCTTTGCGCCCCTGAATCCTGTCAAACCGCCGATTAAGGATGAAGTCGATGGCATCGTAGAGTTTGGTTCCACCGCCCGTGCGCGCGCGCATGATCGCGTTGCGCAGGGTGCGCCGGTCGCTCGTCGCCTCGGCTAACACATGAACGCTGTCGTCGAATGAAACGACCATGACGCGGTCATCTGGACGCAACTGTTCGACGAAAGCGATGGCGGCGTTCTGAATCTCATCTATGCGAAAGCGCGTCGAACTGCTCGTATCGAGTAGGAGCGCGACGGTGAAAGGTTTTTCAACCGCAGCGAAGTAGGCGATCTGTTGTTCAACGCCGTTCTCGTAGATGCGAAAATCCTCTTTGCGCAGATCGGGGATGTATTTGCCGTCGCGATCCATGACGCTCACTGGAATGGTCACCAGCGTCGTGTTGATGCGGACGACGTCGTCTTCGCCGACCTCTTCGGTGCGCGGCGCTTGCACAGGCGGCTGGTTCGTCGTTCCGACGCGCCGCGGTCGCGTCTGCGCTGCGAGAGGCACGACCAGCCAAGCCAAGAGCGCAAACGCTAGCCATTTGGCGATGAGATATTTCATGGTCGCGTCTCCTTCGGCGTCTTCGAAGGCGGGATGCAACCTATTTGATGCCGCACGCGCCGAAGAGATGCCCGCAGCCCTACTCTGCGCTGGCCGACATGATCGCGTTGAAGATGAAGGGGAAAGTCCCCCATGTCTGTCCTCTGTGTTGCGGTCGGAAACCGAAGAGGATGACGCGCCCGCGTCCGAGCGTCGCTTCGACGAGCGCGGCTTTCCCGCTTATCCGCTCTTCGCCAAGCACCCAACCCGAACGAAGCACGTTCTCCGTCGCGTATCGCGCCACCGTGTGCGCGCGCTGCGGGTCGGTCACCTCGAAAGCGGCGCTGTTGATGAAATAAGCGTCTGTGCGCGACGAAAAGCCGCGCGCTAGCGGGTGCGTCGTGTCAACTTCGAGCGCGAGGATCGATCCCGGACAGTAGAATTCGGAAGAGCGTACGCCTTCGAGCACGTTGCGCACCGGTAGACCGAATCGCTTGATAGCCAGTTCGGTTGCCGCATCGAAACAGATCAACACGCCTCCCGCCTCGACGAAGCGGCGTAAATTCTCCACTCCCCGTTCCGTGATGCCGCCAGCGTATTCCGCCGGGTAACGCTCCGGTGAGTTCCCTTCGACGATTTCACGCACGCGCATTGAAGGGAGGATGATGACGTCGTACTTGGCGCGAAGGTTCGCTTCGGAACGCAACTCCGCATCGCGGATGGATGCGTAGGGAATGTTGAACGTGTCGAAAACGAAGCGCGTCCATCCTTCATCCATGGATGCGGTCCAACTCTTGTAAAGCCCGACGCGCACCGGGCGCGTGATGGGATTGCGGATCGGCGACCGACCTTGATCTACACGCGGCGGCAGAGCGAGATCGCGTCTGACGTCCGCTTCACCTAGGACCAACGTCAGGCGCCGCTCGCCCTCCGATTCTCGAATGCTAGCTATCGGAAGATATTCCAGTCCCATCTGCATCGGCAACGTCCATCCGGCGACATCATATGGGCGCTCAGCCTCGCCATTGGGCAAGCGCCTATTCGGGTAACGCTGCGGTTCGAAAAGCGCCTGCACGTTGGCGCGTCCCGGTTGACGCAAGAAGACGATGTAACTTCCAGTCGGCACTTCTCGCTCCCTAGAAGCTGCGACTGCAACATGCAGCTCGCGATCCAGCCGATATACTTCAACGCCCTGTTCCGTCAACGTAGCGATCAATTTCGCTAAGCTCTCGTCGCGCCCCTGTCCTGCCGGGATCAGGTAAGCGATGGGCGCGTTCTCCGGCAAGGCGAGAGCGCGCCGCCCGAGTTCGTAAAAATTGCGCAAATAGCGTTCGCGGTATTTGGCCGCCATGGTCAGCACGGCGCGCGCGGCGATCAACTCCATCTGCATGATGTCGCGCGGGCGCCATACGCCGCCCAGCCAAGGATCAGGGAAATTGGTTCGCGCTTCGAGCGCCGATTCCATTCCGCGCGTGCGCGCCTGAGCTAGTTGCTCGCGCGTCACCGTCACGGGCGACATCAAGCGCGCGCTCGCCGCTTCCGACAAGACGCCGATGGAATTGTGATAATAAGGGGCCGTGCGAAATCCGCCGTGCCACCACGTATCGTACATCGCATTGGTAATCACGCCGCGGAAGCCAGCTGCCTGAAGATCGGCAGCGATCTTGTGACCGATGAGGCCGACCTCGCGCAATAGCAGCGGCGCGATGTGCGGATTGAAAGGATCATAGAAGGGCGGAACGAACATGCGCGATCCTGTCATTCCCTGTTGATGTACATCGTAAACGATCTGCGGGAACCACTCTCGCCAGAAAAGGCGCGTCACCAGTTGCGTTTCGCGCAAATTGAGCATGAACCAGTCGCGGTTGTTGTCGTGTCCCGCGTAGTGGTGGTATAGCTCGGGCGGTTCCGTCCCTTCGTACGGCGTGTTCAACGTCCGGCGGTACCAGTTCGCGACGATGTCGATGCCGTCGGGATTGGCCGAGGGGATGAGAATGAGAATGACGTTGCGCAGCACTTCGCGTGTTTGCGCGTCGTCCGCGGTGGCAAGCTCGTAAGCCAACTGCATGGACATCTGTGAAGCGACGATCTCCGTTGAGTGGATCGAGCAGGAGATGGCAACCACAACGCGCCCTTCCTGCACGAGACGGTCGCGTTCGCGTTCGTCGCGCTGCAACCGCGGATCAGCCAATCGCCGCTGGATCTCTTGGTACTTAGCGAGTTCTCGTATATTCTCCGGGGCGCTGATGAAGGCGACGATGAACGGACGCCCGAGCGTCGTCGTCCCGAGTTGGCGCACGGTGACGCGGTCGCTGGCGCGATCAAGCCGGGCAAAGTAATCTGTGATCTGTCGCCAGTCGGCGATGGTGCGATCGTCGCCGGGCACGAAGCCGAGCGCGCTGCGCGGCGACGGCACGTCGGCCCTTCCTCCTTGAACGCGAGCGGCAGCGCCGACGAGCGAGAACGCAAAGACGAGCGAAAGAGCGACGAGTGCTGGACGATGCAGAAACATCCCGATGTTCCTTCCGAAGAAACGGTTGATGGAGCCGCGTTCGATCAAGAGCGTGCGCGCGAGTTTACCACAAATTGGGCGCGGCGTCTGCGGGGGAAGCTCTTCTATTGGTGGTCGCTCTTTGTCGCCGCCGCGCTGCTGTTGATCTTCGGGCCACCGGTGCTTCTAGTCTCGCTGCTCGCCAACCGGCCCGAATGGATTTACCCGTGGGCGCATTGGGGCGCGCGCAACTGGTTGCGCTTGAGCGGGGTGGAGGTCATCGTGCGCGGTCGAGAGCAGCTCGATCCAAACCAGACCTACATCTTCATCTCGAACCACCGTTCTTATCTCGATACCGCGACGCTCTTCTGCTATGCGGGGCGCCCGATCGGCATCCTCGCCAAAAAAGAGTTGACCAAAATTCCCATTCTCGGACAAGGAATGATCTACGTCGGCGTGGTGCCGATCGACCGGTCTAATCGCGCGCGCGCCATCGAGACTTTGCGCCAAGCGACGGCCAAGGTGCGCGCTGGTCAATCCTTCGGTATCTTCGCCGAAGGGACGCGGGCGCTGCCCGGGCAATTGCTCCCCTTTAAAAAGGGGCCGTTCTACATGGCGATCGAAGCGGGCGTGCCCATCGTGCCGATCGCCATGAAGAACACGGATCAACTGATGGGCAAAGGGACGGGCATGGCTCGGCCCGGCACCATCGAGATGGTCTTTTTGCCGCCGGTAAGCACGCAGGGACTTTCAACCGAGGAGGATGTTGAAAGGTTGGCCCACCACGTGCGCGAGATGATCGCTGAAGAGCTGCGACGCTGAATCGCTCCGCCAAACGACCCCCTCTTTTCTATAAGAAACGCCGAAGAGCTTTCACCGTTCCGCGTCTTTGCCGAAGAGCTATTTGTCGAGCCTCGCATCAAAGAACGACGCGCCTCGACCATCTGTCGAGTTCAAACTTCAACGTTTCGATGAACGACGTCTGCTCAACTAACGAAAGCGGGGCAACCAGAAACGAGTCTTCTCTTCGACGTCCCGCCGACTCGGTTGGGGGAAGACGCCGAGCTTTGCTTTCCGTTCGCAGATAGGCGAAAATAGCCCATGTGAGATGATGCACAAACTCTCCGCTATGAGCGCTCCAACCGAAAGCTTGCGCGCGACGCTCGCGATGATCAAGATCGAGCACACGCTCTTTGCGCTTCCGTTCGCCTTTCTCGGTGCGGTGCTCGCCGCTGGCGGCGCTCCCACGTCATGGCAAGCCTTCTGGATCACAGCGGCGATGGTGGGAGCGCGCTCATGCGCGATGACGTTCAACCGCATCGTCGATCGCCAGTTCGATGCGGCCAACCCGCGCACGCGCTCGCGTGAGATCCCGACCGGGCGCGTGTCGTTGCGGTTCGCTTACGCCTTCACGGCTGCTTCAGCGGCCCTTTTTCTACTAGCCGCAGCGATGCTCAACCGCTTAACCCTGCTGCTTGCGCCCATCGCACTGGCGAGCGTGCTCGTCTATTCTTACACCAAACGCTTCACGTCGCTTTCGCACATCGTGCTCGGTTGGTGTTTGTCGATCGCGCCGACCGGCGCATGGATCGCCGTGCGCGGCGCGATCGACAGCGTTGTACCGCTCGTCCTTTCGCTTATCGTGCTTTTGTGGACCGCTGGCTTCGACGTGCTCTACGCTTGCCAAGATTACGACTTTGACCGCCGCGTTGGACTTCGTTCCATTCCGGCGCGCGTCGGCATCGCACGTGCGCTCTGGATCGCGCGCGCGCTTCACCTCGCAGCTTTCGCCGCGCTCGTCGTACTATATCGCTTGACCAATTTGGGCACGCTCGCGCTCGTCGGCGTGATTGCGACGGGCGCACTGCTCATCTATCAACATCGGCTCGTGCGCGCGGATGATCTGAGTCGGCTGAACGCGGCCTTTTTTACGACCAACGCCTTTGTCAGC
This sequence comes from Pyrinomonas sp., assembly GCF_040289685.1. Classification (NCBI taxonomy): domain Bacteria; kingdom Pseudomonadati; phylum Acidobacteriota; class Blastocatellia; order Blastocatellales; family Pyrinomonadaceae; genus Pyrinomonas; species Pyrinomonas sp. Next base: position 8,392 of record NZ_PSLQ01000075.1, on the reverse strand, counting down.
GTGATCCTTTTCATCACGTTCGGCGGCGCGGTATTTTTGCGATGAGGCAAACGCTCAACGCAGAGAGCGAGGCGAATCGGCTGCAAACGCTACGCGATGCCCAAGGGGATCGAAAACGGGACGCTGCTCCTTGGAGGTCCGCCATGCGGAAATCGCAGTGGGATTTCAGACCGGATCGCCGATCTTGTCGAGCACTGGAGATCCGAAAGGGAGTGCCGCGAAACACTCGTTGACATTTTGGACGACTTCTTTTTCGGGGAACTGGCGAAGCGCCGGTTCATTCCGAGCGCAAGGAGGCTCTGGGAAGATTGAACATGAATTTCTCACATGATCCCAAGATGAATGAAATCGCCGCCAAAGTGGAAGCGGGCGAGCGTCTCGCTTTTGAGGATGGGCTTGCGCTGTTCGCGACCGATGACTTGACGGCGCTCGGCAAGTTGGCCGATCGCATGCGGCGCAAACTTCACGGACGCCGCACATATTTCAACGTCAACCGCCATTTCAACCCAACCAACGTCTGTTACGTTGACTGCAAGTTCTGCAGTTTCTACCGCAAGCCGCGGGCGGCCGATGCTTATACGCACAACATCGAAGAAGCGGTGCGGATTGCGGGCGAAGCCGTGCGCGAAGGCGCAACAGAGCTGCACATTGTCGGCGGGTTGAACACGAAACTGCCCTTCTCCTATTTCACCGACCTTCTGTCGGCGATCAAGCGCGCCCATCCGCAGCTTCATTTGAAAGCTTTCACGATGGTTGAATTGGACCACTTCGCCCGCTTCTATAAGATGTCAGACGAAGAGGTGATCGTGAGGTTGAAGGAGGCCGGCATGGATTCGTGTCCTGGCGGCGGCGCGGAGATCTTTCGTGAGCCGACCCGCTCGCGGCTTTGCGCTCACAAGTGCGATGCGGATCGCTGGTTGGAGCTTTCGGGCAAAGTGCACGCTTTTGGCATCAAGACCAACGCCACCATGCTCTACGGCCACATCGAATCGGTAGAAGATCGCGTCGATCACTTGCTTCGTCTGCGCGAGCAGCAGGATCGCTCAGGCGGCTTTCAATGCTTCATCCCGCTCGCCTTCAATCCCGAAGGGACGCAGCTTGCGCATCTGCCGGGACCGTCCGGCATCGATTCGCTCAAAACCATCGCCGTCTCACGGCTCATGCTCGACAACTTCCCGCACATCAAAGCTTATTGGGTGATGCTCGGGAAACGCCTCGCCCAAGTCGCGCTCCACTACGGCGCAAACGATTTGGACGGCACGATCACCGAAGGGAGCGAACTGACCGAAGCTTATTCGGTAGAGGTGAACCACGAGGTCAAGATGAGCAAGCGCGAGATCATCGCGCTTATCGAAGAGGCTGGATTCGAAGCGGTGGAGCGCGATACGCTCTACCGTCCGGTTAACGAAGAACGGTTCGCCGTGGAAACGGTTTGAAGATGCCCGTCGAGCCTTTGGATGAGCTTCCGACGGCGGCGCGCTTTTCGCGCCGCGTGCAAAATTACGCCCGCTACCGGCCCAGTTATCCACCAGCGCTCCTGCAGTTGATGCGCTCCGAGATGGGTCTTGAGCCGACTTGCGTGATCGCCGATGTCGGATCAGGGACGGGCATCTTGTCGGAGATCTTCCTTCGCCACGGCAACGCTGTCTACGGTGTCGAACCGAACAGCGAAATGCGGCGCATGGCGGAAGAACTGCTGCGCGACTATCCGCGGTTCATCAGCGTGGCTGGCACAGCCGAAGCGACAACGTTGCCTGCAGCGAGCGTCGATTTCGTCACCGCCGGGCAATCTTTCCACTGGTTCGACCACGTGCGCGCCCGTGCCGAGTTCGCACGCATTCTGCGCCCCGGCGGTTGGGCGGTGCTCGTTTGGAACTTCCGAAAACGCACGGGCAGCCCATTTCTGGCAGCTTACGATCGCCTGCTTCGGCGTTTCGGGACCGACTACGAAAGGGTCGAAGCGGAAAGCTCCGCCGAAGGCGAGCTTCACCGCTTCTTCGGCGGCGAATTCCGCGCGGCCACTTTCGCCAATCAGCAAACGCTTGACTACGACGGATTGTGCGGCAGACTTCTTTCGGCCTCCTACATCCCGCTTGAGGATGATCCGCGTTTCGCCGCGATGATCGCCGAACTTCAGCGTACGTTCGCCGAGCATCAAGAGAACGGCACGGTCCGAATCGAGTACGAAACGAAGGTTTATTACGGTCACGTTCAAACATGAGTCACCAACAGACACGAACCATCACCGTCGCGCATTCGCCCGATTCCGATGACGCCTTCATGTTCTATGCGCTAGCGACGAACAAAATCGACACGGGCGAACTGCGTTTCACGCACGTTTTGAAAGACATCCAGACGCTGAACGAAAGCGCGCGGCGCGGCGAATACGATGTCACGGCGATCAGCTTTCACGCCTACGCTTACATCGCCGACCGCTACGCGCTTCTTCCCTGCGGCGCCTCCATCGGCGAGCGTTACGGGCCGATCGTCGTCGCGCGCGAGCCGTTGCCGCCGGAAGAGATCGGACGACGCAAAATTGCCGTGCCGGGGACGTTGACGAGCGCCTTTCTCGCGCTGCGTATCTTCTCGCGCGAGTTCGCCTACGAGGTCGTTCCCTTCGACCGCATCATTGACGCCGTGCGCGACGGCAGATGCGATGCCGGTTTGCTGATCCATGAAGGACAACTCTTCTACAAGAAACTCGGGCTACACAAAGTCATCGATCTCGGCGAATGGTGGTACGAGCGCACGGCACTGCCGCTGCCGATGGGCGGCAATGCCGTGCGCCGCGATCTCGGTCCCGAGTTGATGCGCCGCATCGCGCGCTACTTGCGCGCGAGCGTCCGCTACGCGCTCGAACATCGCGAGGACGCGCTTCGCTACGCGATGAACTTCGCGCGCGACATGGATGAGGCGCTGGCCGATGATTTCGTTCGCCTGTGGGTCAACGACTGGACGCTTGACTACACGGCGCGCGGGCGCCAAGCTGTCCAACGTCTTCTCGACGAAGGCGCGGCGTGCGCCATCATTCCGCAGCGCGTCGTCGCTGACTTTGTCGAGGCTGAGTGAACCTTCGATGCTGGCCAAACGCATTGTCCCCTGCTTGGATGTGGACGCCGGGCGCGTCGTCAAAGGCATACGCTTTTTGTCGCTGCGCGATGCGGGCGACCCGGTCGAACAGGCGCGGCGGTACGACGAACAGGGCGCCGATGAACTCGTCTTCCTCGACATCACGGCCTCAGCCGACAAGCGCGCCATCGTCGCCGACCTCGTGCGCCGCGTCGCCGACGAAGTCTTCATCCCGTTCACGGTGGGCGGCGGATTGAATTCGGTGGAAGATTTTCGCGCTGTGCTGCGCGCCGGAGCCGACAAGGTTTCCATCAACACGGCGGCGGTGCAACGCCCCGCGCTCATCAGCGAAGGCGCAGAGGTTTTCGGCAGCCAATGCATCGTCGTCGCTATCGACGCGCGCAGGCGAGACCCGCAAGATCACCGCCGTGGCTGGGAAGTCTTCACACACGGCGGACGGCGCGCCACCGACCTTGACGCCGTGGAATGGGCCGTGCATGCCGAAAAACTGGGCGCAGGCGAAATACTGCTGACGAGCATGGACCGTGATGGTACGCTCGATGGGTATGACGTGGAACTGATCCGCGCTGTGTCCCAAGCGGTGCGTATCCCTGTGATCGCTTCGGGCGGCGCCGGTCGCCCCGAACATTTCTACCAAGCTTTGACCAACGGAGCGAGCGCGGCACTGGCTGCCTCGCTCTTTCACTTCGGCGAACTCAAGATCGCCGACCTAAAGGACTATTTGCGCGCGCGCGGCGTCGTCGTGCGCTAGCGAGACGCTGAAAATCAACCGACTCACCGAAAATCGGCGAAGAGATGATGGACAAAGAGGATCTCAAATACGATGAACGCGGGTTGATCCCGACCGTGGTCCAGGATGCCGAGACGCAAGAGGTTTTGACGCTCGCCTACATGAACCGCGAGAGTTTGCGAAAGACGTGCGAAACGGGCGAGACGTGGTTCTGGTCCAGATCGCGCGGCGAACTGTGGCATAAGGGGGCGACATCGGGCAACACGCAGCGCGTCGCGGAAATAATCGCCGATTGCGACAAAGATGCGTTGCTCGTGCGCGTTCATCCAACCGGACCGGCTTGCCACACCGGGCAACGCTCATGCTTTCATCACCACCTCGTAAGCAACGGCGCAGAGAACCAACCGACCATCGGTTCGATGCTGGAGAAGCTCTACGCAGTCATCGCTAGTCGCAAGCGCGAGCGACCGACCGGATCTTACACGACCTATCTCTTCGAGCGAGGACTCGACAAGATCCTAAAGAAGATCGGAGAGGAATCGGCAGAAACGATCATCGCGGCGAAGAACGGCGTTCGCCAACAGATCGTACTCGAAACCTCTGACCTTCTTTATCACCTTTTGGTGATGCTGGTCGAATGCGACGTTTCGCCGGATGAGATTGCCGAAGAGCTTGCCCGCCGCGCCAAAGCGAGCGCACAGAAAGAGACCAAGGCGGAGCGATCGACATGAACGCCGCTGAGCTTGAAAACCTGTTGGGATTCGCCGTCGCCGCAGCGCGCGCGGCGGGCGATGTGACGTTGAAGTACTTTCAGCGCGTGACGGCCGAACGCAAAAGCGATGGATCTTTCGTCACAGCCGCCGATCGGGAAGCTGAAAGGTTGCTGCGCGAACGCATTGAAAGCCGCTTCCCCGATGACGCCATCATCGGGGAAGAAGAAGGCGCGCGTCCCGGAAGCACGCGCCGACAATGGGTGCTCGATCCGCTCGATGGGACATACTCTTTCGTTCACGGCGTACCGCTCTACGGCGTGCTCGTCGCGCTTGAGGAAGCTACGGAACCGATCCTCGGCGTGGTTCACCTGCCTGCGCTTGGCGAGACCGTTTATGCCGCACGCGGCCTCGGTTGCTTTCGGAACGGCGTGCGCGCGCGCGTCTCGACCACGTCGCGTCTTGAAGACGCGTTGCTTTTGGCGACCGACTTCGGCGTCTGCGCCCAGCACGGCAAGGGGCGCGCCGCCGAAGAACTCCAACGTCAGGCCAAAGCGCGTCGCACATGGGGCGATTGTTACGGCCACGTGCTCGTCGCCACTGGTCGTGCCGACATCATGCTCGATCCGATCATGAACCATTGGGATTGCGCGGCGCTGCTTCCGATCCTGACCGAAGCGGGTGGGACCTTCACCGATTGGCGCGGGCAGCAAACGGCGCGCGGCGGCGAAGCTCTTTCGACCAACGGCGCGCTCTTCGCCGACGTGATGGGAATAATTCAAGCGTGCCGGAAAGACGGCGAAGAGATTTAACCCAGACCCTCGAGAAAGCGCCATTCGACCGAACGGTCAACTCGAAAAGCGCAAAACGACGAGGCTCTTTCTTCAACCGATCGGTCAATACCGCCTCGCTAGGGAACAGGGCGTCCGTCCTCTTTGAGAGCCTAGATTAATCCGTTTGACGTCTAGCCGACCCGCAGCACGCTTCAAGGATTGCTTTCCGCGTGAGAACTTGTCTTAAAATAGACGCGCCTTACGAGCTTGGAAGAATCCTTGTGTTTTTCAGGAGCGATCCGATGAAAGAACTTGCCGACGTGGCGCTCGACGCTGCGCGTCGTCGCGGGGCGTCCTACGCGGACGTGCGCTTGAGCCGCAACACGACCGAGGTAGTCAGCACGCGTGAACGGCGCGTCGAAAACGTCGCGAGCGCTGACTCGAACGGCTTCGGCGTGCGCGTGCTGGTTGATGGGGCGTGGGGCTTTGCCGCGTCCAACAAGGTGGACAAAGCCGAGATCGAAAGGGTGGCCGCGCGCGCAGTCGAAATCGCCCGCGCCAACCGCGCCATTCAACGGCGACGCATCGCGCTCGTGCCAACCGAGCGATACCCAAACGCCCGCTGGTCCACGCCTGTCGAACGAGATCCCTTCACCGTCCCTCTTTCGGAGAAAGTGGACCATTTGCTGAAGATCAATGAAGCGGCGCTTGGCGTGCGCGGACCTGGTCCGATCTTCGTCAGCTCGCGCATGATGTTCGTCAAAGAGGAGAAGTATTTCGCTTCAACCGAAGGCTCATACATCGAGCAAACGCTGATCCGTTCATGGCCCTCTTTCACCGTCACTTCGGTCAATTCGCGCACAGGCAATTTCGAACAGCGGGCCAGTTTCGGGTCGCCCGTTGGCAAAGGGTACGAAGTGGTCGCCGAATACAACTTGATCGAGGAGGCGCCCAAAGCGGTCGAGCAAGCGATCAAAAAGCACGAGGCCAAGCCGGTCGAACCGGGGCGGCGTGATCTCGTGCTTCATCCGACCAACCTCTGGTTGACGATTCACGAATCGATCGGCCATCCGACCGAGCTGGACCGAATTCTCGGTTACGAGGCGAATTACGCCGGAACATCTTTCGTCACGCTCGCCATGCTCGGCAAGTTCCGTTTCGCTTCTCCAGTGGTCAACGTGCGCGCCGACAAGACGCAACGTTTCGCGCTCGCCACCTGTGGCTGGGATGATGATGGCGTAAAGACGACCGAATGGGATCTTATACGCGAAGGGATCCTCGTCGATCTGCAAACCGTGCGCGACAATGCGGCAGTGATCGGGCATCGTCGGTCGCATGGTTCGTCGTACGCTGAAAACTGGGGCGCCATCGCTTTTCAGCGTATGCCCAACGTCAATCTTCTGCCCGCTTCCGGCAATCAGCGCATCGGGATCGAAGAGCTGATCGCCGATGTCGAAGATGGCGTGTATATCGAAGGCGACGGCTCCTATTCGATCGATCAACAACGGTACAACTTCCAATTCGGCGGACAGGTCTTCTGGGAGATCAAGAAAGGGAAGCTGGGCAGCATGCTGCGCGACGTCGCCTACCAAGGACGCACGCCAGATTTTTGGAATTCGTGCGATGCCGTCGGCTCGCGCGACTTCTACATGCTGGGCGGCGCTTTTTACGACGGTAAAGGTGAGCCCGGTCAATCCAACGCCGTTTCACACGGCTGCCCGCCAGCCCGTTTCCGCCGCGTGAACATCATCAACACGGGGAGGAGAGTCTGATGCTGACGCCGAACGAAGCAAAAGCATTGCTCGATAAAGCCCTATCCTTCTCAAAGGCTGACGAGATGGAAGCCGTGCTGCGCGGCGGTCGCAGCGCCTACACGCGCTTTGGCGCAAACTCCGCTAACACGAGCGGCGACCGCGAAGACCTCGTCGTCGTCGTCCGTGCGCACATCGGGCGTCGAAGCGGCACAGCCTCCACCAACGCAACGGATGCGCGAAGCCTTGAACGAGTGGTCCGGCGCGCTGAAGAGATCGCTCGTTTGCGCCCCGAGGATCCCGAACAGATGCCCTTCGTCGGCAAGCAGGATTACGCGGAGATAAGCGATGCATTCGATCGAGCGACCTACGAGGCCGATGCTGCCGTGCGCGCCAAAGGCATTGCGGCGATCATCGATCCAGCACAAGCGCGCAGCCTCGTCGCCGCTGGTTTGTTCGATCACGCCGGAGCTTTTGAAGCGCGGGCCAACACGCGCGGCAATTTCGGTTATCATCGGTCATCGTTCACCTCCTTGACGACCACAGTGCGCACGCCTGATGGCACGGGATCAGGTTGGGCCTCCAACATCTCGCATCGCTTGCGCGACATCGACGCGCAAACGGTCAGCGCACGCGCGTTGGAAAAGGCCGAACGCTCCCGCAATCCGGTGGCGCTTGAACCGGGCAACTACACGGTCATCCTCGAACCCAACGCCGTCGGCGACCTGCTCGGCTTGATGATGAGTTTCTTCAACGCGCGTGCTGCCGACGAAGGACGCTCCTTCTTCTCGCGCAAAGGCGGCGGCAATCGCATTGGAGAGAAGATCTTCGATGAGCGCGTTCACATCTATACCGATCCACAGTACGCAGCCGCGCCCGGAGACCCGTTCGATGACGAAGGGCTGCCGACAAAAAGGATCGATTTCGTCCGCCACGGCGTGCTCGAAAACCTTATCTATTCACGCTACTGGGCGAAGAAAAAGAGCGAAGAGACCGGGCGTCAGATCGATCCAACGCCTGAACCGTCCAACATCATCATGGCAGGCGGCAACGCGACGCTCGACGAGATGATCCGTTCGACCGAGCGCGGCATCCTCGTGACGCGCTTCTGGTACATCCGTCTGGTCGATCCGCGGGCGATACTCTACACGGGGCTGACGCGCGATGGGCTGTTTCTAATCGAAAAGGGGCGGATCAAAACGGCGATCAAGAACTTCCGCTTCAATGAATCGCCTGTCAAAATGCTACGCAACATCGAGGCCATGTCGGCGCCAGTGCGTATCGCCGGCTCGGAACGCATCGGCGCCGCGCGCCCCGTTCTCGCACCCGCGCTCAAGG
>NZ_PSLQ01000074.1:0-14844 GCF_040289685.1 Pyrinomonas sp. | reverse complement strand
TGAGCGTGCAAGTGCGCGACGGCGACGGCGACCTCTCGCGTCACACCGTAATCGACTTTGGCGTTGGGCGAAAACTCCCATCCGCGCTTGGCGTCCGGACCACGTAACGCCTTCTCCAAAGTCGGGTTGAACGATAGATACCAACGGCCAAGTTGCTTGTCGATGATCGGACGCAGCTCGACCGTCCATGTGTTGGCGGCGTACCGGCGCCGTTGAAAACCGAACTCCGCGGATAGACTCGCCCCAACAGGCCATCTCCAGCGCGTCGGCGCACGCACGCGGGGCCTGATGTGGCTCCCAACGTAGTGCCAACCGCTGCCCGAGCGCGCGCTGGTGAAGAGGTAGAAACCGGTCTCAAACCACGACGAAAAGCCGTGCGTGATCTCGATCGTTTCATGCCAAGCGTGCTCGGTCGGTAGCACGCCGTATTGATCGACGCTCGTCGAACCTCGCACGGTGAAATTTGAATGCAACTCGATCATGGTCTCGCCCGGAGCCACCGTCTCCGAGCCATAAACCTGTATCTCGTAGTTGTCCTGCCCGCGTGCCGCTGAAGCGACGCACAGCAATAGCGGTAAGACCAAAATCGCTCCGCGTCTGCACCCCTGACGCCTAGCGCCTTCGGCTTGCAGCCCGTGAAGCGCCCGAAAGCATGAGACCATCTTTTTTTCATCGCCGATCATCTTGAGTAATCCCGTTTTCATCGCCGATCATTCCGTCATCCGACGCTCCGATGAGCGAGATTCCACCGCGCGCTTCTCGTCGTCCGCGACGCCGAACCGGACTTCTCATCAACGAAACGAGAACCAATGCCCGAAGCTGGCCCAGCAAAGTTCACGCTCTGCTTGCCAAATTTCCCGCGCAAAGCTCCAACCGTATCTGCGATGAAACTCGCCCGCGCTTGAGCGGCTCTCAGCGCTCCCGCGCACCTCGCCCTTTCACCCTAAACCTGTCGTCGCTTTCGCCTGATCGATTCGGATGTGCGAGAGCGCTTCGCTCTTGGTCGAAAACCATCGTCCAGACGCAAACTACGGTGAAAAATCGCCCGCTGAAAGAGCTTCGTTTTATTAGAAAAAGCTTCGTTTTATTAAAAGCCGCCCCCAACTGTACCGAGCCACAAGCCAACGGCGAAGACGATCCCACCGCCAACGATCACCTGCACAATCGTTTTCGCCAGCGGCGTTCCCATGTAGCGGAATCGGAGGTAGGCGATCGCAATCAATTCGATGACCACCACTGCATAAGCAAGATAGAGCGCCACGTGAATGTCGCCGATTAGGAACGGCAACGTGTGCAACATTCCGCCCAGCACCGTCGCCAGCCCAGTGATCGTGCCGCGCACGACGGGCCGCCCGCGCCCCGTGACGCGCCCATCGTCGGAGAGCGCTTCGGCCAGCCCCATGCTGATGCCAGCCCCCACGGATGCTGCCAGCCCGACGAAGAAAGCTTTGTGTGCATCGGCGGTAAGCTCGGCGGCGGCAAACAGCGGAGCCAACGTCGATACCGACCCGTCCATCAAGCCAAGCAACGAGGGCTGCACCTTCTGCAAGACGAAGTCTGTGTCGTAGATCTCATTGCGCATCACCGGAGAGACTAGCAAGAGGGCTTCGGCTTGTCAAGATAAGTTCTTTACTTTCAATAACTTAGACATAGAAATTCGATTTCATTTTCGGCCTCTCACCGGCCCAAGTGCGGTGCCGTCTTCCGGAGCGCTTGCAAGCGGAGCGCAGAACTTATCCTTACGCTTCGGTTCAACGACGCTTTCCACCCGGCAGAAAGGACACGGCTGTGCCCCCAAGGCATCCGACCATCGTTTTGCAGAAGGCGCTTGAAGAGCGTTTAGAGCGCCGAGGGAGCTGTTCACCTCCGCCTGCGCTTTAGTTACAACACGCCATAGAGCCTCTCCCCTCTTGATTTGAAAGCCGTGAACTTCCCGTAGGATCTACGGGTGGGGGATGCGTTCATCCCGTGTGTTTCGATTGACGAGATGTATGGCAAGATCTGAGGGGAAGAAGCGTAATGCATTCATGCGGTTGGCACATCGCGCGTGGAAAGGCTTTCTCTTCGGCATTCCGAGTTACGCTGCGCGCGGTGTTGATTTGCACTCAAAGCGCAACGCTGTGGGGTCATCAAGCGATGCTCTTCATTGGACCACCCGCGACTTCGTATTACTTTTGCGCAATACGTCAGGAACACCATCTCTTCAGCATTCCGAGCCGCGCACGATGAGCGCACCAACCTTTTGTCAGGGGTAGCGGGCTGTGTTCTTTTTGCACTTCGAGCGCTGCGTGGCGGGAAGAGCGTCGGTTCGCCGATCTTGTGTGAAAATATTTTTCGGCTTTTCAAGCTGCGTCCTCGTCTAGGCGATTTGGACCGTTGATTCTCACGCATGGAGACTAAGGTGAATGTTCAAATCGCTCGCGTTCATCCTGTGTTCGGTTATTTGCGCTGATGGCTTTGTGGCGAACGGCCAGATCCTTTATCCAATCAGTTTGCCTCGAGGTCTGACAGGCGTTGCGACCTCATCCCCGATCACCGTTGAGGACTTCGGCGGCGTCGGCAAGTGCTGTGATCGCTTGTCAGTTACAACGCTCGCGGCCCAAGGCATCGCGGAACTGGGAGCGCTCCCAACCACGCGCCTTGCTCCGGCCTCGGATCATGGAACCAAAGCCGCTCCACCTAGCCAGTCCGCAATGAGCGCGGCTGCTGATTACAGCAAAGCCCACAATGGGCAGGCGCTGATCGTCATGTTCGACGGCAAAGTGGTGTTCGAGCGCTACGACAACGGCGGTGCGCCGAACCGTTTGCAAATGCTTGCCAGCGGCAGCAAGAGCTTTGTCGGCGTGGCCGCAGTTGCGGCGGTGCAAGATGGCCTCTTGCGACTTGACGATCCGGCGAGCGAAAGCATCGCTGAATGGAAGACGGACCCGAAAAAGGCGAAGATCACCTACCGCCAGCTTTTGACGTTGACCAGCGGTCTGCTGCCCGGTGAACGCGGCAGTGCGATTCAAGCTCCATCTTGGAAGGAGATCATCGCCAAACCCATGACCGGGCAACCCGGAGAACAATTCGAGTACGGACATTACCAACTGAACGCTTTCGCTTACGCTTTGGAACGGAAACTGGGGCGGGAATCTTTCGAAGCGTATTTGAAGCGTCGCATTTTGGACCCGCTCGGCATCGAGGTCGAGTGGCGCTTCCGCTGTGCTGATGGGCACCCGCAAGTTGGCGGTGGAGCGTTCATGACGGCGATGGACTGGGCCAAGTTCGGAGAGTTCATCCGTCGAGGTGGACAATGGAACGGCAAACAGATCGTGAGGGCGGATTTGCTGGCCGAGTGTTTTCGGGGGACGCCGCAGAACCCGGCCTACGGCCTGACGTGGTGGCTGAAAAAAGAGGTGACGACTGCACACCTCCGGAGGATTCCCATCTTGGCGCGAGAGTGGGGAGAGATTGCGAACGCGAACTGGTTACCTGGCGATTTGGTGGCCGCATGTGGGGCTGGGAAGCAGCGATTGTACGTGATCCCATCTTTGAAGTTGGTTATAGTTCGCATGGGAGGCTTGGGCCGTGGTTTTTCGGACGCGGAATTTCTCAGCCTGTTGTTTCAGAACAAGGCGATGAACAAGTAGCGAACGAAACGCTGACTGCCGCTTCAGCGAGGAGCGCTGTGCTTGACCGCGCTGGCTTGAGACTCTCAAGGGGATGTTCTGGGAATAGACCTTGGGGCGGCTCCCAGCTACTTTGCTGAGGAAAACTGTGAAAGGGCGCTTCTTGCGCTGCGTGTGCATGATCCGCTCGAGCAACTAGCCGCTCGGTAAGAGAGCGCTTCCAAATCCCCATGCGTCTTCGAGCGCTTCTAGCTACCATGCTAGGGCTGTCTCTCGATCATCGAGAGGAAGGCTCAAGAAAGATCTTCGCTGCCGTTAGCGAGTTCATGCGTCCATCTGATGATCGCGCGGAGGGTTCATCCGCTTTTGCGACCGCCCAAAGCGATGATGATCAGCGGGATGGCGAGCAGTTGAGCGATGACCGAAATGACCACCAGCAGAAAGATCGAACGATCATAGAGGTAACCGAGCAACAGACTGCCTGCGAACCACGCGAATCCGTAACCAGCATCGAAGACGCCGTAAGCTGAACCGCGTCTAGCGGGCGGAACCATGTCGGCGATCGCCGCGCGCATCAGTGATTCTTGCGCCCCCATACCCAATCCCCACATCCCGACGCCCACCGCTGCCCAACCGAAGCCGCCGTAGAAGGCCAAGGGCGCGAACAGTGCGGCGAGAAGCACGCTGGCAACGAGCACTGGAAAACCTATCCGATCGAACAACCTACCGAGCGCCAGCGCAGCCAGCGCGTCGATGCCCATAGCGACGGCATAGAGCAACGGGATCGAACCGGCTGAAGCGACTTTTGCGCGCCCGAGGTGATAAGCGATGAGCGAAAAGTCAGCGTATCCAATGGCGACCAGAGCGAAAGCGAGCAGGTAGATCCAGAAGCGACGATCGAACCCTTTGGTCTCGAGCCTCACGCTCACGGATTCGAGGTCCTGCGGGCGCGGGTAGAGCGCGCGAGCCACCGCCAACGTGGCGAGCGATAGGAGCGCGGGCGCGAGCAGAAGAAGGAAACTGAATCTGTAATCGTTCCCAAGATAGAGCGCGAGTGCGACGACCAACGGGCCGAAGGTGGCGCCGATCTGGTCCATCGCTTCGTGCACGCCGAATCCCCAACCGCGCCCCGTCTCGCTGGCGGCATGCGAAAGCATCGCGTCGCGCGCGGGCGTGCGAATGGCGCGCCCAACCCTTTCCATGATGAGCAACGCCGCCGCCGCATGCCAATTGTGCGTCAAGGCGAGCGCGGGCACGGCCAGCAGGTTGATCGCGTAACCGATGAAGGTGATCGTCCAGTAGCGATGTAAACGGTCGCTCAAATAACCCGAAAGAAAACGCAGGCCGTAGCCAGCGACCTCGCCGAAGCCGGCGACGAAGCCGACGACCGTCGCGCTCGCGCCAAGCAGGCTCAGATAGGGACCAGCGATGCTGCGCGCACCCTCATAGGTCGCATCGGCGAAGAGACTGACGACGCCCAATAGGAGGATGAATTTGATCGCCGACTTCTTTGCCGTGGCGTTTCGTTCGGCAACGCTCGAAGCAGCAAGATCTTGATCCACTTCACCGTTCATCGCCCATGCATTCTATGAGTGACAGCTTTCGCCTTCAAGTCGGGCGCGCGTCAGCAATTCACCGCTTTCGCGTTCGATTTGGGCGCGAGCCAACGGCGAATGTCGCTCGCTTCGTGCGGCCAACGCCCCGCTCGCAAAGAAGATCGCGGGGAGCAGGGCATCGAAAGCTTGAAACGCGCATTGAAACGTGATGCGCAGATTACGTCGGACGCACGGCATCGGCGAGATCGCGCGCGATAGCAATTGTATCTTGGGCTTCAATCTCTTTCCTCTTCGAAGGCTGCGTACACGGTCGGCGTAACCACCAACGAGAAGAAGAAGCCGATGGCGAGTCCGCCCATTACGGCGATGGCCAAAGGTTGCAAGAGGCTCGTGCCAGCGCCGATGCCAGCTGCGAGCGGAAGAAGCCCGAGCATCGCCGCCAGACTCGTCATCAAAACCGGGCGAAGGCGGCGACGTCCAGCGTACAGCAAGGAATCTTTCAACGAGTCTCCCTGCGCGCGCCGTTCATCCGTTGCGTCGAGCAGAAGGATGCCGTTTTTGGCGACGATGCCGACCACCATGATGATGCCCATCAGGCTGACGACGTTCAGCGTCATCTTGGTCAGAAAGAGGGCCGCGAGCGCGCCGCTCAATGCGAGCAAGGCTCCGGCGACGATCGCCGTCGGATGGACGAAAGAACGGAATTCGATGAGCAGGACGAGGAAGACGAGCGAAGTAGCGAGCGCGAGCGTGATCAGCAGTTCGTGGAAGCTCGCCTGCTGTTCACGATACAATCCGCCGAATTCCATGCTCACGCCGGGCGGCAGGATGACCTCTTTAGCCAGCCTTTCCTTGATGCGTGCAATGGCCGTGCCGAGATCAGTTCCTGAGAGTCGCGCCGTTACGGCGACTGATTGCCGCAGCCCATCGCGCGCTATTTCTGCTTGTCCTAGGTCGTATTCAACATCGGCCACTTGATCGAGCCGAAAAGGCGTGCCCGTTGAGTTTGATCTAACAAGCAAGTTGCGCAAAAAGTCGAGCGAGTGGCGCGCCGTCTCGGGAAGGATGACGCGCACCGGAAGCAAACGGTCTCGCTGCAGGACGACCGTCGCGACCTCGCCGCTCATCGCGACGGAGATCGCATTGGCGATCTGCGTCGCGTCAACGCCCAGTTTTGCCGCTCTTGCCGGATCGATGCGAAAAGTGATCGCTGGACCGCTGATGACGATCCCGTTGAACGTATCAACGATGCCGGGAACGCTCTTGATCGCTTCTTCGATCCGGCGCGCGGTTTGGTGCAACACGGTCGCATCTTCGCCGAAGAGCCTGATCTCGATGGGCGCTGGCGAGCTGGTCAGATCGCCGATCAGGTCCGAGAGGATGCCGACGAACTCGACGCGCAGCGCCGGTTCGCTCTGTTCGATCCGTTGTCGCAGATCGTCTATGACTTCGCTCGTTGAACGAGCGTGGTCGGGCTTGAGTTTGACGAGAAAATCGCCCGTGTTCGGTTCGGTGATAGCTAATCCGAGTTGCAGCCCGGTGCGTCGCGAGTAGCTTTCAACTTCGGGCGTATCGCGAAGCATCTTTTCGACGTGGCGCAGCATGCGGTCGGTCTCGGCAAGCGAAGTCCCCGGCGGAGCGACGTAATCGAGGACGAAGGCGCTCTCGTCGAATTCCGGGAGGAACTCCGAACCGATTGACCGATAAAGAAGAAGCGCGCCCAAGATGATGACGAGAGAAAGGAGTGCAACCGTGAACCGGCGCGCAAGCGCCCAGTTCAGCAACCGCTCGTAAACCCCGAGCACGGCTCGCCACAGACGCCCATCGCTCGCTGGCTCCCCATCCAGGCGGTTGGATGCACGCTTCGATGGACGATCTACATGCGCGCCCTCCCCGGCTTGCGAACGGATAAGGATGCGCGCGAGCACCGGAGTCAAAGAGAGCGCGAGCGCGAGCGAAGTCAGGAGCGCGACGGCCATCGTCAGCGCGAGCGAACGGAAGAAGACTCCCGTCACCCCGCCGAGCAGCGAAAGCGGCAGAAAGACGACCACCGGAGTGATGGTCGAACCCGCGATCGGCACGGAGATTTCGGAGAGCGCTCGCTCGATCGCCTCGCTTTTCGTTTGTCCGCGTGCAAGGTGCGCGTCGATGTTCTCGACGACGACGATCGCGTCGTCGATGACGAGACCGATGGCCGCGGCGACTCCGCCCAACGTCATCAGATCGAACGATAGTCCGACCAAGTACATCGCCAGAAAAGCGACGAGGACGGTGACGGGGATAACCACAGCAGCGATCAGCGTCGCCCTCCAGTCGCGCAAAAAGCCGTAGATGACGAGCGCGGAGAGCATCAAACCCAAAATGATCGCATCGCGCACGGATTTCATCGCGTCGCGCACGAGCAGCGACTGATCGTAGAAGGGAGCGATCTTCACGTCTTCGGGAAGTTGCGCACGTGCCTTCTCAAGTTCGGCCTTCACGCCGTCGGCGACGGCGACGATGTTCGCGTCCGGTTGACGTAGGATATTGAGCAGAACGGCTGGCTGACCATCGGCTGTGACGATGCTGTATTTCGGCTCAGCGCTCGACCGCACATCAGCGACGTCGGCAACGGTGATCGGAGCATTGTTCGTGTTGGCGATGATGATCGAACCGATTTGGTCGGGCGTCAAAGGTTGACCGCTGACGAGCACGAGTTGAAGCTGATGGTTCTCTTCGACTAAACCTGGCGAGGCGAGGAGCGAAGAACGCTTGACCGCCTCGACCGCTTGTTGCGGCGTCAGGCCACGCGCGTTCAAGCGTTCTGGATCGAGAACGATGTGGTACTCGCGCACATCGCCGCCGACGATGTTGACATCGGCAACGCCGGGCAAACGCGCAAGCTGCGGCTTGAGCGTGTAGACCGCCAGATCGCGCAACAAAGCCGGATCGCGCTCCGTCGAAGTCAAACTGTAGCCCATGATGGGGAAGACGGCGAAGGTCAATCGCTCAACGCGGCGGACCGAAACGGTCGGCGGCAAAGTCGTTAACAGTTGCGATAACCGCGCCTGCACGAGTTGCAACGCTTGGACCATATCCGTGTTCCATGCGAAGAAGAGGTTGATCTCGCACGAGCCGCGCCCCGTCGCCGATTTGATGCGCACGATGCCGGGCACGCCCTTCATCGCCTCTTCAACCGGGCGCGTGACTGAAACGAGCATTTGCTGCGCAGGAACGACGCCGTTATCGAGGAGGATGATGATGCGCGGGAAATCGGTCTGTGGGAATAATGCTGATGGCAGACGCCACGCGGCCAGCAATCCGGCGGCGCACAGCAGGAGTACGAGAACCAAAATTGCGCGTTCTTGTTTGACGATGAAAGATGTCACAGCGAGAGTCATTCGAATCGAAGTTGAACCCCGTTGCGCTTGAGCTCGTGCAATTTGAGCCTCAGTTCACACGACTCCCCACATACCTCGCAAGCTGCGATCTACAAGTTTTCTGAGTCGCCGTTTTCAAAGGTCTCTTCGGGGCAGCGCATTTTTCGCGCGACGCGCTTTAAGTCTCATCCTTCTCGATTTTGACCTTCGTCCCATCGGGCAAAGCGTAGTTGCCTTCGACGACGATCAGTTCGCCGCCTTGCAATCCCGATTTGATCTCGGCAAGGGAGGAGGTGCGAATGCCGACCGTCACCTTGATCTCGTGCGCGATCTGTTGCTGATCAACGATCATCACCGTACCTTGATCGAAACTGCCGGTCGTGAAAGTGATCGCCGAGAGCGGGACGACCACTGCATCGTTTGCTCTTTGCGCCGTGACGGTGACGCGCGCGGCGCTTCCGATTCGCAACCTTCCGCCGTCGTTGCGCAGCGTGACCCACACTTCGACGGTCCTACTGTTTGGATCGCTCGAACGACTGACGAGCGACACCGGTCCAGATAAAGTCTCTCCGGGAAGGTCCAACGGTTGAACGGTCGCGACGTCGCCCGCTCCCAATTCATCGGCGACCGTATCGGGGAACTGGGCCTTCACAATCACCGATGAGACATCGGCGATGGCGACAAGGCGCGATCCGGGCGAGGCGTATTCGCCCTGAAACTGGTACTGATCGGTGACGATGCCGGAAATCGGCGCGCGCACGGTCGCGTAACTGATCTGCGCATCTAGCGAGGCGAGGCGTTCTTCAGCCTGTTTGACGCGCGCTTGAGCGGCGGCGCGATCCGTCGGGTTGATCGCGCGCGCGCGCAGCTCAGCCGTTCGCTCGGCTACGCGCAAGCGGTTCTCCGCCGTGGTGAGCGCAAGCTGGGCCGCTTCCACGTCCTTCAGCGCGATGCCGCCCTGCTCGTAGAGAACGCGCCGCCGCTCGTAAAGCGCCCGAGCGTTCTGCAGTTCGGCGCGCGCATCACGCAGCTCGCGTTCCGTCTGCAGGTCGGCTTGCGGAATCGACCCGACGCTTAAATTGCGCAGGTTCAATCGAGCCTCTTCGAGCGCGGCAGCGGCTTCGGCCCGCTGCGCCAAGAGATCGCGCACGTCGAGCACGGCGATCACATCGCCTTGACGGATGAAAGCGTTTTTCAGCAGACGCATCCGTTTGATCTGGCCGCTCGTGCGCGCGCTCACCACCGCTTGCACGCGCGCTGAAATAGTCCCGAGCGCCGCGACTTCCGCCGCGAGCGTCTTGCGTTCGGCGCGCGCGACGCGGACGCTGACGATTTGGTTGACCGGTTGATCCTCCTCCGCACCTCGTCGCACGCTGAGATATGCGATGACGAAGACGAAAAAGACGATGGTCGCAGCCAGCGCGAATCGCTTCCGCATCGCTTTCGACCTGGCCAGCGGTACGTTCACCGAATCGTCGCCCGATTCATCTTCAGCGTTCGATCCGCGTGAAGCGCTCGTCTCCGACTCACCAGGGCGCTTATGATTCGGCTGTTCGGACGTGATTTCGCTTCGCTCTTCGGTCACTTCCTTTCACTTCCCGGTTGCCTGTTTCAGCCGCGCGCGCGCGACTTGATAATCGTATATCGCTTGGTAGAGCGCCGCCTGCTGCGTAACGAGCGTCGTCTGCGCATCGGTCACCTCGATGATGCTGGCTTCGCCAGCGCGATAACGCGCGATGGAGGTTCGCAGATTGTTCTCCGCCGCTTTGACGCTTTCGCCAATCGTGCGGAACCGCCGCAGGGCGGCGAGCGCCTGTGTGCGCGCGTCGTTGAATTCTTGGGCGAAGCGACGGCGGGCGAGCACGAGCGCGGAATCGGCCACCTGCGCGCGAACCAACGCTTGACGTTCGCGGCTGCGACTTATGCCCCAATCGAAGATCGGGATCGCTAGGCCGACCGTCGCCGTCAAGCCAGCGTTTCGACCCACGTTGAAGAGCGAACCAGAGTCGCTGCCACCGCCCAAGGAATAAGTGATCTGCGGACGGCGCTCGGCGCGAGCGAGTCTGGCCTCTTCGAGCGCGGCGCTCCTTTCGGCTTCAATCTGCGCCAGCTCCGGCCTTTGTTGAATCGCCTCCGAAACGTAAAGTTCGACCTCGCCTTCTCGCGGCGCTGCGGACAGAAGATCATCGACGGCGATCGGTCGCGTTATCTCATAACCGATGAGCGTGCGTAAGAAGTTGGCTGCAACCGTTTCATCGGTCCGAGCGCGATCGAGTTCATCGCGTCGCGCCGCCACCTGCACCTGTGCGCGAGAGAGATCAACGGGCGCGACTTCGCCGCCATTGAGCAGAAGTCGCGTGACCCGTTCGAACTCTTCCGCCGCCGCTAGATTGCGTTCGGCAGCAAGCCGCCGCGCCGTTGTCAAAGCTAGCTGGTAATAGGCTTGCGTCGTGACGAAGATCAGTTCGCGCCGGGCCGCGCTGCTGGCGGCACGAGCTGCCAACAGCAACGCGCTACTGCGCCGAAGATTGGCGCGTAGGCGACCGGAGAGGTCTATCTCGCCACTCGCTGCAAAGAGCAACTGGTATTCAGTGATGGCGTTTGCGGCGATGAAACTCGGTCCGGCGTTGTTTTGTCCAATGAGCGGCGAGGTGTAGATCGCGGTCGGCGCGGCCTGCAGACGCGGCAAGAAGTTCAAGCGCGACTGCTTGAGATCTTCCGCGGCGATCCTTTCGTTTAACTCGGCTTGCCGAAAAGCAGAGACCTGCCGCAGCGCGAGGGCGATCGCTTCTTCAAGCGACAATCGATCGCCTAGCTGCGTCGAAGTGCGCAGCTCGCTCTTTCGATCGCCGTCGCGGTCCGCACCCGTTTGCGCTACGGCGCTGCCGATCGCGATGAGCGCCAAAGCGAGGACCGCCGCCCGATGACCGAGCTGAAAGCCAACGCGCCTAGACCGAAACGTAGCGCCGTTCGCCATTGTTTATCGCAAGTTTGCGGCGACGAAAGTTGTCGGCGCAGATGGACCGCCCCAGCGGCGTCTGGCTGTCTCGCCACGACACCACTCGATTCATCAACGCCGACCGGGTTGATGCGTTCAGCGTCGTTTAGTCGTCTCGCCGCGGCGCCGCCGGGTTGACTGCTCTTTGGCCTTCTCCTGCGCCTCCTGTTGCGCGCTCTCCTCTTTAACGCTGATCACGCGCCCGGTGCGCGCATCGACGAGCACTTCGGTGATCGTCCCCTGCCCGTTGCGAATGTCGAAAGAATAAACGAGCTTTCCGTGCTCACGCTCAAGCTCGCGACTGAGCACTTGCCCCGACGCTTGCTTTCTGGCAATCGACTCGGCGCGTTGTCGCGAGATCAATTTGGCGCTGTGCCCCCTTCTTTGCGCTGCGCCATGGACCGCGCCCAACGCAACCGCAATCAGCGTGAAGCTCAAGACGAGTATCCGTCGCATCCTCTTACGCTCCTTGTCGATCAAGATGGAGCGAAGGTAGCACGACGAAGATAAACGCAAGATAAATTCGCCGACGCGGAGCGCGGGATTTTCCGACCGCTCCGCCGCTAACGGTCGATCACGCTGGCGCGTATGCGAATGGGCGGTCCAGCATGGCACGGACGCCGCGGATGGTTGACGGAGGATTTGGCCAGAGCCATCGCTTTTCGCACTGGCGCAAGGCGCGGAGCCCTTCGGGTGAAATCTCATGGTGAGACGGCTGCCGGCGCTTTACGCGAGAAAGCGAGATGGAAGCGTAGCGACAAAGGTGCTTCCCTGAACATCGGAACGAGCCAGTTCCAATCGCCCGCCGTGAACTTCGGCGATCCAGCGCGCAATCGCCAGTCCGAGGCCAGCGCCGCTTTGTGCGCGCGAACGCGCTTTGTCGGCTCGCCAAAAGCGCTCGAAGATGTGCGGTTGATCTTCCGGTGCGATGCCGGGACCGGCATCGCTGAACGCGACGGTGTAGGCGTCGCCGCAGCGCGCGCACCGAACGTAGACCACGCTTCGCGGCGGAGCGTATTTGATCGCGTTGTCGAGCAGGTTTGCCGCCATCCGTTGAATCAAGCCTTGGTCACCGCGAAAAGGGAGTTCATCGTTGGCCTCGAAGCACAAGTCAATGGCCCGTTGCGCAGCTAAGACGCGGAATGCATGCGCCGTTTCGGCGATCGCTTCGTCCAAGTAGAAGTCGCTGATCACCAGCGGGCACTGCCCAGCGTCGGCGCGCGCTAACAGAAGCAGGTCCTCAATGATGCGCGACATCCGTCGCCCCTCGACCTGCACGATGCGCAGCGAGTCGCGCAAATCGTCCGGCGTGCGCGCTTGGCGCGATAGCGCGACTTCGGCTTCACCGCAGATAACTGCGGTCGGCGTCCGCAGCTCGTGCGAGGCGTCGGCCATGAAGCGGCGCTGTTGCTCGAAGGAGGTTTCCAAGCGAGCGAGCAGATCGTTGATCACCATCGCCAACCGTCCGAGTTCGTCGCGTTCGTTCGCCACGGGCAACCGTTCATTTAAGTTGGTGGCGCCAATGCGCGCCGCTTGTGCGCTCATCTCGGCTACGGGAGCGAGGGCGCGATGCGCGATCACGAGTGCGCTCAATCCAGCCAAGAGCGACGCCACGGGAACCGCGACGCCGAAGGCCATGGCGAGTCGCCCGAGCACCCTTTGGCGGTTGTGCAAAGAATGGAGCGCCACGATCCTGTAACGCGCTCCGCGAAAAGTCGCCACTTGTCGGTAGGTGCGCCACCACCCGTCATCGAGATAAACCATGCCGTAGGGCTCATCATCTGATGGCCACCTGCCGGTGGTGCCGTTGCTCTTCAGTCGTGCGGATAATCTTTCGGGAGCGAAAACGAGTCGTCCGTTCTGATCGTAGATGACGAACAAGATATCTTGAAACTGAAAATCGCGCGCTTCGCGCGCCACCTCTTCGTCGGCGTTGGTCTCCGCAGTCATCTCTTCTTGCTCGGCGGCAAATGCCTGCACAAGCGCGTTGGTTGAAGCGACCAACAAGCGGTCGATCTGCGCATCGAGCGAGCGGACGAAGATCAAAAAGGCGAGCGCGCCGAAAGCGACCAGCACGAGGACAAGCGCTCCCGTATACCAAAGCGCTAGACGCAATCGCAGCGAAGCGTGAATTCCGATCATCTTCGATTCGCTCACGGCGACGCGCGCCGCGGCCTCCCTTACCGAAGATCCCTATGAAAGCGACGGGACGGCACGGGATCGAAAGGCCGCTCGATTGAACGATGAGCGCGATCAGCCGATCCTCAATGTCGCCCGCCCCTTATTCGCTTTCCGCCCCGGTCGGCAATTCGGCGCGCAGAACGTAACCGGAGCCGCGGCGGGTGTGGATCAAAGCCGAGGCGAAGGGTTCATCGACTTTGCGTCGCAAGCGATTGATGTAGACCTCGATCAGATTGGAGAAGGGATCGAAAGTTTCGTCCCACACGTGCTCGGCGATCTCAGCACGACCGACAACGCGCCCGACATTGCGCGCCAAGTATTCGAGCAAGGCATATTCTTTGGTTGTCAGTTCGAGGCGTCTGCCACCGCGGCTTGCTTGCTGTCCACGGGTATCTAGTTCAAGATCGGCGACGCGAATGACGGCCGGGAGCAATTGAGCGTTGCGGCGCAAAAGAGCGCGTAGCCGCGCGATCAATTCCGAGAACGCAAAAGGTTTGATTAGATAGTCATCAGCGCCAAGGTCCAACCCGCGCACCCGATCTTCCACCGCATCGCGTGCGGTCAACATCAGGATTGGGACGTGCGCTCCACCCTCGCGAAGCGCGCGACAGATTTCAAAGCCGTCCCTGCGGGGCAACATGACGTCGAGGATGATGAGATCGTAATCGCTGACCGTCGCTTTGTACAGCGCGTCCTCCCCATCAAAGGCGACATCAACAGCATAGGCCCGCTCGCGCAGCCCCCGCGCGACGAAGCGCACCATGTGCGGATCATCCTCGACGAGCAAAATCCTCATGCTGCAACCCACAACGAAAGGCTCTGCATCGCGCGACCGCCCTATGGCGATTCGATCCCGTTTGGAATTTTAGAAAAACGGGGGAGCGCGAGGGGGCTGTAATCCCCCTCAATTCATTGAGGGGATACACCGCACCCCCTCGCATATAATACAATACTGAAGAGCCGATGCCACTCCTGACGCTCAAGGCACAGATCCACCCTGATCCCGAGACGGAAGCCCTCCTCCGGAACGCCATGTACTGCGCCACCAAAGTCTACAACGGCCTCCTCTGGCACCTCCGGAAAGAGTACGAGGAGACCGGAAAGGTGAACATTTCTCGCAAAAACCTCAACCGCATCCT
>NZ_PSLQ01000073.1:0-15924 GCF_040289685.1 Pyrinomonas sp. | reverse complement strand
GTCGGACGAAGATGAGCAACGTCGAACTGAAGAGACCATCGCCGGAAGCGCTGCTCGCCAAGATCAAAGAGAGCAGCCGACCGTGGTTGCGCGTCTACATCGGCGCGGCGCCCGGCGTCGGCAAAACCTACCAGATGCTCGAAGACGCGCACGAGATGCGAAAACGGGGCGTGGATGTCGTCATCGGTTTCATCGAGACGCACGGTCGGGCGGAGACAGAAGCGTTGATCGGCGATCTTGAGGTCATCCCACGCAAAAGGATCGAGTACAAGGGCGTCACGCTCGAAGAGATGGACCTTGAGGCTATACTTCGACGGCGGCCTGAAGTCGTGCTCGTTGATGAACTGGCGCACACGAACCCGCCGGGGATGAAGCATCGCAAGCGCTACGAAGACGTGCTCGAACTGTTGGAGCATGGCATCTCGGTCGTGACAGCAGTCAACGTGCAGCATATCGAGTCGCTCAACGATGTGGTGGCGAGCATCACGGGCGTGCGCGTGCGCGAGACCGTTCCCGACTGGTTCTTCAAGCGCGCCGACGAAGTGGTCAACGTTGACGTCTCGGTCGAGACGCTGCGCACGCGGCTCAGGCAAGGGAAGATCTACGATATCGACCGGATCGAACACGCGCTCAACAACTTCTTTCGCAAGGGTAATCTTTCGGCTTTGCGCGAGTTGGCTTTGCGTCAAGTGGCCGAAGACCAGGAGACGAAAGCGCGCGACTATCGCGAAAGGGAAGGTCTCGATCAAGCGCCGATTCCTGGGCGTGTGATGGTCTGCATGGCATCGCGCGGCAACGCAGAAAAGCTCTTGCGGCTTGGCGCGCGCATGGCGGGAAGGTTCGCGCACGATTGGTACGCGGTTTACGT
Source organism: Pyrinomonas sp. (assembly GCF_040289685.1). NCBI lineage: Bacteria > Pseudomonadati > Acidobacteriota > Blastocatellia > Blastocatellales > Pyrinomonadaceae > Pyrinomonas > Pyrinomonas sp. Next base: position 15,056 of record NZ_PSLQ01000073.1, on the reverse strand, counting down.
CGAAACCCCCGAAGAGGAGCCGGGACGTATCAAACCGGAAGACTACGCTTCGCTTCAAGACAACATCGCTCTCGCGCGTGAACTCGGGGCGCAGGTCGTCAAACTCCGAGCGAACAACCGCCGCCGCATCGCCGATGCGCTCATCGAGTTTGCGCGCCAGCACGCGATCACGCATGTCATCTTCGGCCAATCAGCGCGCTCGCGGCTCGACATATTGCTTCGCGGGTCGATCATCAACCGGTTCTTGCGCGAAGTGCGCGACGTTACGGTGCAGGTCGTTCCCATGAATCAACAAGAACGCGAATAGCCGCCTCTCGTTCCGTTCAACGTAGATCCGCGCGTCTCATCACGTGAAGAGAAGACCATCCGTACCTCCGCTTCTTGAAAGGTTTGCACGCGCTTCACGCTGCCTTAACGGCGAAGCGCGCGCGATGGATAGCCGATGTGTATGTGCGGGCCGGTGGCTGCTCCGGGAATGGCCGTGCGGAAAGCGAGAAAGGGGATGCCGTTGGCGCGTAGGAAACCCATCAGCGCTTGCCCTTCAGCGCTGTCGGGATGAACTGGCACGTCGAGCGAGTTGCGGTGGTCCAATCCCCATTGATCATGAACGGGGGATTGACCGTAAGCGCTGACGGGAAGCGGGCGCCCAAACCTCTCTTGATAGAAGCGTTGAACCTTCGGCGCATCGGCGAGCGACCACGGTGCGAAACCGTTATAGCGCGTGAGCGCAGCCGTTCTTATCAACGTTCCGGCGCGAGCTGGAGATGAGCGTTGCGCTTCGCGTTTGGCCTCTTCGGCTTCGAGCAGTGCGGCAGCGATCTGCGCTTCGGCATTGGCCATCTGACGGCGCACCTCTTCGATTTTGGCGCGTGCAGCAAGCGCGGTCCGTTCGCCTTCTTCGAGCGCGCGACGCGAAATCAACCCTTGCGCATACAGCTCCTGTAGCTGCGCCTGCTTTTCTTCGGCGCGCTTCGCTTCGGTTTGATAGAGCGAGAGCAGTTCGTTCAAGCTCGCTCGGTACTCCTGCGTCGCTTGAATGAATTGACGGCGGGCTTCTTCCAAAGATCGGTCGTCTGTGCCTTTTCGATTGGCGCTTTCCGAAGTTGTGGCTTGTGGTTTTGCACCTTTCGCTCGCGATGAACCGGTTTGCGCGCGCGTTTCGCTCAAGGAAGCGCCGACCGAAAGCGAGACCCAAACCGCCAAGAGTGAGGCGCTGAGGGACGCGCAAGCGCGCCGTTTCGCCGAAGGACGCCGCGCCGTTTCCCCTGCGGGGCATCTTCTCGTGCGCAGAAATTGCAGCATACGAATCCGGTACTATTATACGCTCATACGAAACCGAACGCGCTACGGTTTCGTCGTTTTCGCTTGATTTGCGTTTGTCTCTTTCGCGACAGATCGTTCTCGACCGGGCGTGTCGCTTCCAGCAGTGGCCCCATCGGTGGAACCGCCGTTGCTTGGCGCGTTTGGGATGTCGAAGGCGTCGAAGATTCCCAAAGCGGTCGCGATGATGTGCCGCGTTTGTGCCCTCCCGTTGAGCGTCAACGCGGCCCGGACGCGGCGGCGACCGTTTCAGTATGGCTTTGGCGCTTGGAATTGATCTCTTTCGCCGAAAGATTTCACGCGAGCGACCGCGTGCAGCACAACGCGCCTCCGGGCGAGCGGTCGCGAAGCGGCGCGATGAGGTTGCGCGATTGCTTGACACCGAGTCGCTTCGGCGTGTACATTGCGACACTACATCCCCGGTCAAGCGGCCGGTGATTAATCGGGTCACGCGGGTGATCCACGGGCACGATGGAGATTAGTTGACGAAGTAAAGCCACCTTATTCAAACGGCTCGCATCCCCGCCTCATAAAATTCCGACGAATCACCAGTTGTTCCGACGGCCGCTCGCACCGACGATTTGCTGCTGGCAAGTCGTACAGGGATGATTTCGGGAGAGCGCGAACAGGAGTTTCGATGGCAATCGAAGAGAGAAAGCCGAGCGAGAACGAAACCAACGACCAGCCCGCAGCTCAAGAGACCGAGGCGCGCGCCGCGCACGGCGAGGATGAAGGGCTGCGTCCGAGCGGCGAAGAGGATTTCGCCGCCATCCTCAATCAGTTCGAAGAGCAGTCCTCTTTTCAAGAGGGGCAGATCGTGCAAGGGAAAGTGGTTGGCATTGGCGAACGCGGCGTGCTCATTGATTTCGGTTTCAAGTCCGAGGGCATTGTCCCGCAAGAGGAATTTACCGAAAACGGCGAGTTGGTCGTCAAACCCGGCGACGAAGTGGAGGTCGTCGTCAAGAGCATGGATTCGCCCGAAGGCGTGCCGGTGCTGTCGCGCGCCGACGCTTTGCGCCGTCGTGCATGGGACGAACTGGAAAAAGCGCACCGCGAAGGGACGCCCGTGCGCGGACGAGTCATTGAGCGCGTCAAGGGCGGATTGCGCGTCGATGTCGGTCCCGTGGAGACATTTCTGCCTGGATCGCAAGTGGACATCCGCCCGCTGCGCAACCTCGATGCGCTTCGCGGACAGGAGATCGAGGCCAAAGTCATCAAGCTCAACCGCAAGCGGGCCAACGTCGTCTTATCGCGTAAGGCGTTGCTCGAAGAGCGCAACGAGAAACGCAAGCGCGAGACGCTACAACACCTCGATGAGGGGATCATCGTCGAGGGGCAGGTTAAGAGCTTGACCGACTACGGCGCCTTCATCGATCTGGGCGGCATTGATGGCTTGCTGCACGTCACCGATATGTCTTGGGGCAGGTTGCAGAATCCCAACGAGATGTTCAAAGTGGGCGACGTCGTGCAGGTCAAAGTGCTCAAGATCGATCGCGAAAAGGAACGGATCTCGCTCGGTTACAAGCAACTTATCCCCGACCCATGGGAAACGGTCGAGGAGCGTTACCACGTCGGAAGTCGGGTCAAAGGCAGAGTGGCGAGCATCGCCGACTACGGCGCGTTCGTCGAACTCGAACCGGGCGTGGAAGGGCTGATTCACGTCACCGAAATGACGTGGTCGAAGCGCATCAAGCACCCGAGCAAGATCGTTAGCATCGGCGATGAGGTGGAGGTCGAAGTCTTGGACATCGATCCACAGGCGCGGCGCATCCGGCTTGGACTCAAGCAGACGCAGCCCAACCCATGGGATACATTGCCCGAACGGTATTCTGTGGGGCAGCGGGTGCGCGGGCGGGTGCGTAACCTGACCGAATTTGGCGCTTTCGTCGAGATCGAAGACGGCATCGATGGTTTGGTTCACGTCTCGGATATCTCTTGGACTAAACGAATCAAACATCCAGCCGAAGTCTTAAAGAAGGGGCAGGAGGTTGAAGCCGTCATCACGCAGATCGACACGCAAAACCGGCGGCTGTCGCTTTCGATCAAGGACACAGAGCCGAGCGCATGGGATCGGTTCGTCGCCGAGCACAAGCCAGGCGACATCGTGCGCGGTCGCGTTACACGATTTGCTAGCTTCGGCGTCTTCGTCGAGGTAGCTGAAGGGTTAGAAGGGCTGTGTCATATCTCGGAGTTGTCCGAAGAGCGCGTGCGTCGTCCGGAGGATGTCGTACAGATCGGGCAGGAGATGGACTTTCGCATCCTTCGCATCGAGCCCGAAAACAAAAAGATCGCCCTTTCGGCGCGCGCGGCCAAGCACGACGAGCCAACGATCGATACGCGCAGCTACTCGACGGAGGTTGGAGCTGGAATCGCGTCGCTCGGCGAATTGGCTGAATTCAACCTCAATACCAACGAGGACCGCGAGCGCTAGCGTCGGGCGAAAGCTCGGCGCGATTTGTAAACGCTTGCTTCCATGCAACTTGCAGGGAGCAAGCGTTTTCTGCTACTTTCTGCAAGTGGTGTTTTGGACCAGCCAGGGGTCATGCGGCATCCGAAGCCTTTGTCCCACAGCGAGAGGTGAGGCTATGACGAAAGCTGAGTTGGTCGAGGAGGTGGCGCGCGCTGCTGAATTGACGAAGAAAGATGCGGAGCGATTGGTCGAGATCGTCTTTGAAAGCATGATCGAAGCTTTGAACCGCGGCGAGAAGATCGAGCTTCGCGGCTTCGGCAGTTTTCGCGTGCGTGAACGAAGCGCGCGGCGCGGACGCAACCCGAAGACCGGCATGCCCGTTGACATCCCAACCAAACGCGTTCCTTACTTCAAACCCGGCAAGGAGTTGAAGGAATTGATCAACGAGAGCGCGTCGGAGGACTGGCAGGGGGGGAGCGGCGTTTCCTGAAATGCCGTGTGGTGCGACATGGATCGACTGTGGTCGCCTTGGCGTTACCGCTACGTTGCCGGAGAAGGGAAAAGGTCGGCGACCGTATGCATCTTCTGCGAGCTGCGCGACGCTCCTCCGGCAGATGACGAGCGCAACCTAGTCGTATATCGCGCCCAAAAGAATTTCATCGTCCTCAATCTATACCCTTACACGAGCGGTCACTTGATGATCGTGCCACACGAGCACGTCGCCGATCTCGATGCGGCTTCCAAAGAGGCGACCGACGAAATGATGGATCTCGCCAAAAAAGCGCAAAAAGTCCTACGCGAAGTCTATCGCCCCGATGGTTTCAATCTTGGGATGAACATCGGCAAAGCCGCCGGCGCTGGCGTCGCTGATCACATACACTTGCACTTGATGCCGCGTTGGATTGGCGATAGCAACTTCATGACCACGGTCGGAGAAACGCGCGTGCTGCCCGAAGATCTGGCGGCGACTTATGCTAAACTCCGTCCACATTTCGAGCGCTGATCAGCCGCCAAAAGCATCGGTTGGGTCCCGTTCCGCGTTGGTCACACGCCGCGGATCGTCGGGCAAAAACTCCGCGTTCAACCGTGCGCAGAGGGTGACAACGAGTTGCCGATGCCATTTTTTACCTCGGTGAACTCGCTTCCATCGTTGCGCACGACTTCGAGCGGAAAGTTTGGGCGGCGTTGCCGATCTCATTTCATTTGTCCTTTGCCCGACTGGCACCTTATCCTCGATGATGCGAGCGCTGCTGGTACCGGTTTCGCTCGCTCACACTCCGTCACTTCAACATGAAGAGTCTGCTCGCTGCACCATGCTTAGCTTTCAAAATCGACTGAAGCGATCTGTTGGCTGATGCTGCGTCCGAACTCAGCGACACGCTGATGTTCGGGATGAACCGTGTAGGCATCGAGCGCGGCGCGGTCACGGAACACGGCGACTAAGCCGGTGTCGTACGAGCGCGGCAGTCTTAGGACATCGAACCCAACATCGAGGCTTTCTATGCCGGGGACGATCGACGCGAGGTTGCGCAAAAGCGCGACGTGCTCCTCGCGGGTCGCTTGGTCAACATCGTCGCGGTACTTCCAGATGACTATGTGGGTCAACATCGGCGTCGGTCATGCTCCTTGCTCTTTCGATTTCGATCCCGAGGGCGCCTTTCCCCTTTCAAGGGTGAAACTGATCGCGTGCCTTCTTCAAGCGCGCTTCACCTGCATTTCGGCCACCGTCGCACGGAGCGCTCCTTGCAGCAGCTCCCAAGTCCTTTCCAAGTGGGTTCGCGTGGTTCTGATGTTGCCGATGGCCAAGCGCAACGTCAGGCGTCCGTTGAGTCGCGTGTGCGATAGAAAGGCGCGTCCCGTTGCGTTGACGCGATCGGCGATGAGCGCGTTCAGCTCGTCTATTTCTCGTGCATCGAGGGCGGCGAGTTGGGGCGGACGCGCGCGAAAACAGACGACGCTGAATGGCACGGGCGCCGCTCGTTCCCAGTCGGGCGAGTCATCGATCCAGTCGGCAAACGTTTGTGCCAGATGACAGTGTTCGCGGATCATCGCTTGTAATCCGCGCCGTCCGAAATAACGCATCACCATCCAGAGCTTGAGTGCGCGAAAACGGCGCCCGAGTTGAATGCCATAATCCATCGGGTTGCGCACGGGTTCGTCCGTTTTGAGGTAGTCAGGTATGAGCGAGAAGGCTTGGCGCAGGAGGTCCATCCGACGGCAATAGAAGGCTGAAAGATCGAGCGGGGTGGCGAGCCACTTGTGCGGATTGGTTGTGATCGAATCGGCTTTTTCCCAGCCGCAGAACAAGTCGCGCTTTTCGGGCAGCATGGCCGCCACGCCGGCATACGCTGCGTCGACATGGAGCCAGATCGAGTTGGCATGACAGAGTTCGGCGATCTCAGCCACCGGATCGAGACTGGTCGTCGAGGTGGTGCCGAGCGTAGCGACCACAGCGCAAGGAAGTCGTCCAGCGTTCCGGTCTTCTCGGATGGCCCTCTCGAGCGCGCCGACCTTCATGCGGAATCTTTCATCGGTTGGAATGCGGCGAAAGGCTCTCTGGCCTAGGCCGAGCGCGATGACGCTCTTTTCCACAGAGGAGTGGGCTTGTTCGGAGGCATAGACGCACAACGGCGGAAGATCAGGTCGTCCGGCTAGACCATCTTCGCGCACGCGAAGCCCAAGGCTCTCGCGCGCTGCCGCCAGCGCGTGCAGAGTCGAAACGGAAGCCGTATCGTAGATGATGCCTTCGAAATGCGGTGGAAGTCCTAACATCTCACGCAGCCAGCTGAGGACGACCTCTTCGAGTTCCACCGCCGCAGGGGCCGTACGCCACAGCATGCCGTTGGTGTTGAAGGCAGCGCTTAGCAGCTCGCCGAAGATACCCGGCGCAGATGTCGAAATGGCAAAGTAAGCGAAGAAGGCTGGGTGGCTCCAGTGTGTGAGGTTGGGCGCGATCAAGCGGTCCACGTCGGCGATGATTCGCGCCATCGGTTCCCCCTCTTCGGGAGCTGTAGGCGGAAGTTGCTCCTTGAGTTCGCCGGGCTTGATCGGTGGGAGGACTGGCCTCTGATCAAGCGTGCTCAGGTATTGACTGATCCAATCGATCAGCTCGTGGCCGTAGCGACGAAAATCCTCGGCTGACATCTCGCTCGGAACCGACTTTTCAACCGCCGTAGCCGCGCGATCGTTCGCTTCATCTTTCAGCGCGTCGGCTTTTTCGCCTGTTTGGGGAACATCGGTCATCATGGGTGGCTATTCTCGAGTCTGATCTTCGGTCTGCCAGCATGCGGTTTGGTCCACGGCTTAAGCAGCAAGCTCTTCTACGCGAGGGAATCCGTGTTGCTCGCGTCCCGGCGGGCCGTCGAAGTACTTCGATGTTTTGTAGAGTTCGAAGCGCCCATCGGCGGCATAACGGCGGCAACGCGAACGCAATTCTTGCGTCTCCTCGTCGCTCATCGGGACGAAACTGCGCGCGACCTTTAGATTCTGACGTAAGATGCGCAACGAATCAACGCCCGTGACGGTTGTAGCTACCGGAAGGCTCATCGCGTAGCGCAAAGCTTCCACCGCCTTGACCACGCGCTTGCGGATGGGCGTCCCTTCGCCGCAAAGACTTTTCATGCCGATAGGGGCGATGCCGCGGCGCAGCAATTCAGGCAAGACCAATTGCTCGAAGCTGCGAAAAGTCGCGTCGAAGCAATTGAGCGGAAGTTGGCACGAATCAAACGGGTAGTCGTAGCTGAGCATCTTCAGATGAATTTCTGGGTGTTTATGTCCAGTAAACCCAACGAAGCGCACTTTACCCGCGCGTTTAGCTTCGTCGAGCGCTTCGATCACACCATCGGGAGCGAAATGTAGTTCCGGATCGTTGTCGTAAACCACTTCGTGGACTTGCCAGAGGTCCAAGTAATCGGTGCGCAGGCGACGCAACGACTGTTCGAGTTGGCGCATGGCCGTGCGCCGATTGCGTCCGTGTGTGCAAACCTTGGTCATCAAGAAGACGCGCTCGCGTCGGCCTTCCAGCGCTTTGCCCATGATCTCCTCGCCCCGCCCGTCGTGATACTCCCAAGCATTGTCCATAAAGGTCACGCCCGCATCAATGGCCTCGTGAACGATTCTGATCGCCTCTCGCTCGGTCTTCACCAGTCCGAGGTGGTAGCCGCCGAGGCCAATGGCCGATACTTTGACGCCCGTACGGCCAAAGTCGCGTTGCGGTATTCCCGTAGTGCTTTTGGTGCGCGTCATCGTTTCTTTTCCCCTTTCTTCAACAGGATGAAGTTTACAAGCAGAGAGGGAGGACTCAACCGTAGTTGAATCTTCCCTTTGAAACTAGTTCTTCCCGAAAGATCGGAGACTAATAAGTCCCCTGAAGATTTCGGCATCGCACGAAGCGTTTGAAACTCATCGCTTTACTTCTTTTTCGTCAAGCTGGCCTCGTTCAAGCCGATCGCACGAAGCGGAGACATTTGAAACTCACTGCTTCTGTTGTCGCGGACGCCTCTTCGCGCACGCTATCGTCTTGATCCTTGTAACCCATCACCTTGCTCCTTAATTTATAAATTTCGACGCTCCTCACCGCCTAACTGTACTGTTACGCTGCTCGGATACGTCACATGTCGGCACGAAGGGCAATCTCCGTACCGGAGGAACCGTTCTCCGCGGATCGGATCTTAGGTAGGCGCGCCATGTGCGAATAAAGTCTCATGCGTTTGTTTGAAAGTGATCGTTTCTTCGTGGCAGTTTGCGCCACGTCCGGCGAGCTGAAAGACCCGATGATTCGATTGACCGCATCTTCTTTCGGGAACGAGTTGAGATGGATCTTGCCGAGCATTCGTCGTGACGTTGCGTCTGTTCCAAGCCCTTTTTCGCGAAGGGTTCGTTTCGGGAGCGAGCTTTGGGGCGATGAAGCGACTGAGTCTTTGGTGCGCAGGTGATCGTCAATGGTGCCGCTGCGAGGGGCGCACAAGACGACAAAACTCGCTTTTCGGCTCTCGACAACGAGCCGAGAATGGATATAATCGCCCGACATGCGGCCTTTTCGTGACGGGCGGCAACGGAGCGATTCCGGATCGTCTGCGACGATGGGACTTTTGGCGGAGTTCGAAAGCGTTCCACCCCAAGCATTATCTACTCGAAACCGGTCGGCTGCCGGTACGTCTGCAAGCCGAACGGCTTGTGGGGCGCAGGAACGTGCGCTCTGTTCGCCAAGCGGTCCCGAAGCGCCGCGCTGGTTTCGAGGGACGACCGATGAGTGAAGAGACGAAAGCGTCCGACGCTGGGTTCGTGCGCGGACTCGGATTGCTTGACGCGACCATGATCGTTGCCGGTTCGATGATCGGCTCCGGCATCTTCATCGTTTCAGCGGACATCGCCCGGCAGACGGGAGCGCCCGGTTGGTTACTCGTCGTTTGGATCATCACTGGGCTGCTTACCATCACCGCGGCGCTTTCCTACGGCGAACTGGCCGCGATGATGCCCAAGGCGGGCGGGCAGTACGTCTATTTGCGCGAAGCCTACTCGCCATTGTGGGGCTTTCTTTACGGCTGGACCCTCTTTCTGGTTATTCAAACGGGGACCATTGCCGCTGTTGCCGTTGGTTTCGCCAAATATCTCGGCGTCCTTTGGCCCGCGATCTCGGAGAGCAACTACATCATCGAACCCATTCGATTATCCGCAAGCTACGCCGTTTCGCTCTCGACGGCACAGTTAGTCGGACTGCTGATGATCGCGCTGTTGACGTGGATGAACACGCGCGGCCTGCAACTCGGTAAACTGGTGCAGAACGTCTTCACCTTCGCCAAAACCGGCGCGCTCATTGCGCTCATCGTGCTCGGCATTTTGGTCGGGTGGAACGCCGCCGCCGTGAGCAGCAATTTCGGCGATCTGTGGACCGTACGCGGCCAGTTGCAAGAAGTCGGCAGCGGTTTGACGGCGGCGACCGCTTTCGGCCTGTTTGTCGCCCTTTGCGTCGCACAGACCAACTCGCTTTTCAGCGCCGATGCTTGGAACAACATCACCTTTACGGCGGGCGAGGTCAAAAACCCGCGCCGCAACATTCCGCTTTCGCTCGCCATCGGCACTTTTCTGGTCATCGGTCTTTATCTTCTCGCCAATGTCGCCTATCTCGTCACGTTGCCGTTCGAGACGATTCAAACCGTTTCCAACGATCGCGTCGCTTCGGCCACCGCCGACGTCATCTTCCCGGGCTACGGCTCCGTCATCATGGCTGTAGCGATCATGATCTCGACCTTCGGTTGCAACAACGGACTGATTCTAGCTGGCGCGCGCGCTTACTATGCGATGGCGCGCGACGGACTCTTCTTCGAGTCCGCCGGGAGGTTGAACAAGCATCATGTGCCGGCTTGGGGCTTGGTGATTCAAGGCATCTGGGCCGCGCTGCTCGTCTTGCCGCGGACGATTATGGGAACCGAGGCAACCGGAGCCGTGCGTTATGGCAGTCTCTACAACAACCTCTTGACCTACGTCATTTCGGCGGCGCTCATCTTCTACATTTTGACGATTTACGGTATCTTTCGTTTGCGCGCCTCGCGTCCAGAAGCTGAGCGCCCGTACAAGGCTTTCGGTTATCCGCTGGTCCCCGTTCTGTACATCATCGGTGCCGGCATCATCGTCGTCGTCCTCTTCATCTACCAAACGGCAACGACGTGGCCGGGCCTGCTCATCGTGCTGACGGGCATTCCGGTCTATTTCCTCTGGCGTCGAGCGGCGCGGCGGCGCGGCATTGTGCCTCGCACCGCTTTCGAAGAGGAGCCGGAATTGGTCCAGCAGTGAGGATATGGGTGCGCATCGTCGGTTCTGTAGCATGGCAAGCTTCGATCTTCGTACACCGAGACTTTGAGGAGGTTTCATGTCGTTACTTGCGACAAAGCCAGTAGATCGGATCATCGCCGAGGCACAGGAGACGGGCGAACACACGCTGCGTCGCGCTCTCGGCCCCGTGAGCCTCACGCTGCTTGGCATCGGGGCGATCATTGGGACGGGCATCTTCGTGCTCACAGGCAAAGCTGCCGCCGAACACGCTGGTCCAGCCGTCGTCTTGTCGATGGTGCTGGCCGGTGTGGTCAGCGCGCTCGCCGCGTTCTGCTATTCGGAGTTCGCTTCAACGGTGCCGATCTCCGGTTCGGCTTACGCTTATGGCTACGCCACGCTCGGCGAGTTCGTCGCCTGGATCATCGGTTGGGACTTGATCTTAGAGTACGCTTTTGGCGCCGCCACGGTCGCCGTCGGCTGGTCCGGCTACGTCGTCAGTCTGCTCAAAGATTTCGGCATTCAGTTCCCCGCTGCCCTGAGCGCCGCGCCCGGGACGGTGGTTAAAACAGACGCTGGCGAGGTGACAGCCATCTTCAACCTGCCGGCTTTTCTGATCTCCACCTTCGTCACCTTGTTGTTAGTCAAAGGCATCAAGGAATCGGCCAACTTCAACTCCTTCATCGTCATCGTCAAAACCTCGGTCGTCGTGCTCTTCATCGTGGCTGGCATCGGATTCGTCAACATGGCCAACTTCGAGCCTTTCATCCCGCCGCCAGCGCTCGATCCGAACGGCAATCCGGTCTTTGGCGCCTATGGTTGGAGCGGCATCTTGACTGGCGCGGCTGTGATCTTCTTCGCTTACATCGGCTTCGATGCCGTGTCAACCGCTGCGCAGGAAGCGAAAAATCCGGCGCGCGATATGCCCATCGGCATCATCGGCAGTCTGGCCATCTGTACAGTGCTCTACGTGCTCGTCTCCTTCGTGATGGTTGGACTAGTCCCATACAAAGAGCTGAGCGTGCCGGCTCCCATCGCCGTGGCCATCGATGCCGCTTACAGACAAGCACAAGTGACTGGCTCGTTCTTCGCGCCGCTTCTGGCCACTTTCCCGACCATCGTCAAAATTGGCGCCGTCATGGGGTTGAGTTCAACCATGGTCGTTATGGTCATGGGCCAACCGCGCATCTTCTATTCGATGTCGCGTGACGGGCTGCTGCCGAAGTGGGCGTCCAAAGTGCATCCGCGATTCCGCACGCCGTACGTCACAACGCTGATCACTGGCGCGATCGTCGCGACCATGGCCGGATTCGTCAACATCAGCATCTTGGGCGAACTGGTGAGCATCGGCACGCTCTTCGCTTTCGTCATCGTCTCGCTCGGCGTGATCATCATGCGCTACACAAACCCGACGCTCCATCGCCCGTTCAAAGTGCCGCTATCGCCGATCTTCCCGATCATCTCGGCGATCGCTAGCGCCTACTTGATGAACGGTTTGCCGCTCGATACTTGGCTGCGCTTGATCCTGTGGATGTCTTTCGGTCTGCTCGTCTATTTCGCCTACAGCTACAAGCATAGCAACTTGGCGTTCATTGGCGACGATGGGAACAACCAAAACGAATCGGTAGAAAACGGATCGTCGCCGCCGCTTTCGCCGATCATCGGCGTGCTGTTGATCATCGCTTTGACGATTTGGATGTTCGCTTTCACCGACTACTCACCTTTGCGCCGTCTCATCGAGACCAGCATGAGGTTGTTCGTTTGGGTGACCATCGGTTTGATGGTCTACTACCTGACGTATGGACGCAAAAAACTCACGACGCGCGCGCGCGACCCGCGCATCGCGCGAATCGGGCTTGCCGCTTCCGTCGTCAACGTGCTGGTCTGGCTCGCCGTTGCTTTCTGGTTCTTCGAGCATTTCGCCGAACTCCATCGTAGATAGCTTTTCCAACAGGGGCGGGAAGCACTCTTTCCGCCCCTGTCTCGAACGTTGTTGGAATGGTTTGGCGTCGCCGGGTGTGATCACTTGCTTCCTGACATCGGATGTGGTGTCGATCGGCGCGCCTTTAAGTTGCGTTCAGTTGCGTTCATCTTCAAGTGGCATCGCGAAATTGCGGCGCCGAGCAGCTAAAGGCTTATGATTTCCGCCGCCATTCGGTGGACCTTCATCGAAGCGCGTTCATTGGACTGCTTTGAGATAGTTTCGTTGTTGGAAGGAAGCAGGATGTTTGCTCAGCGAAGCGCTTTCGTTGGGAGTTGATCCTCTTGCGAACTTTTCGAGGTCTCAAATCGCTCTCATCCCGGGGGCGCGAAGACAAACTTTTAGTCATAGCGGGAGCCATTGCAGACCTCTCAGCGCCTCAATCGGTCACCTCGAAGCGCCCTTCCAGTCCGCCCACGGAGCTGTTGCCGACGTAAAGCTTGAATTGGCCCGGTTCGACCGCGAATCGCATTCGCCGATCGTGTGCGCCGAGGTGCTCGGGGCCGAGTTCGAACCGCACGGTGCGGCGTTCGCCGGCGGCGAGCGTGATACGCGCAAACCCCTTGAGTTCGCGCGCTGGGCGCGTTGCGCTCGCGGCCACATCTTGAATGTAGAGTTGCACCACTTCATCGCCCGCCCGTCGGCCCGTGTTCTCTACATCGACGGCGACCTCTAGGCGCTCGTTGGCTGAAAGACGCGCGCGGCTCAAACGCAGATTGGAGAAACGAAACTGCGTGTAGCTCAGCCCGTAGCCGAACGGAAAGAGCGGCGTCCACGGCGCGTCGATGTACTTCGAGGTGTATTTGTTGTCCCTTTGCGGCGGGCGTCCCGTGTTCTTGTGGTTGTAATAGATCGGCACTTGTCCAACCACGCGCGGAAAGGTGACAGGCAGCTTGCCGCCCGGATTGACGTCGCCGAAGAGGGCGTCGGCGATGGCGTGTCCGGCTTGGCGGGGAACCACGTTTCGAGAATCGCCGGAACGTTTTCGGCCACCCAAACGATCGTCAGCGGACGGCCGTTCATCAACACGACGACGATGGGTTTGCCGGTCGCATGAAGCGCTTTGAGCAGCGCCAGTTGGTGGCCCGGCAGCTCAAGCGACGTGCGCGACGCCGCTTCGCCGCTCATCTCAGCCGATTCGCCGACGGCCATGATGACGACGTCGGCGGCTTTAGCGACGCGCACGGCTTCGGCGATGCCGTCAGTGGTGCCGCCCTCGATCTCGCAGCCTTGGGCGTACAAAACTGCCGTTTGCAGACCGACTTTGGCGCGAATGCCTTCGAGAAGCGTCACCGCGTCCTCGGCTCGTCCGGCAGCATGCCACGGTCCGAGCACGTCTTTGCGGTTGTCAGCCAGCGGACCGATCACGGCGATCGAGCGAAGGTCTTTGCGCAAAGGGAGAAGATCCCCCTCGTTCTTGAGAAGCACCAACGAACGCGCCGCGGCGCGACGGGCGGCCTCGATGTGCGCCGATGCGAGCAGGACATTCGCTTCGCGCGTCGCATCGACGTACGGACGGTCAAACAACCCCAAGCGGAATTTGAGGCGCAAGATGCGACGCACGGCCTCATCGATGCGCGCGAGCGGAACTTTGCCTTGGCGCACGAGGCGCGCGCCGTGCGTGTTGAAGAGGCGACTGACCATCTCCATATCGAGACCCGCGTTGAGCGCCGCGGCCGCGGCCTCGGCTTCGTCGGCGGCCAGCCCGTGTGCGATCAGCTCGGGCACGGCTGTGTAGTCGCTGACGACAAAGCCGTCAAACTTCCATTCGCCGCGCAAGATATCGGTCAGCAAGAAAGGATTGGCCGAAGCCGGCACGCCGTTCAGGTCGTTAAAAGCGCTCATGACGGTCCGCGCGCCTGCCTCGATGGCTGCTTTAAATGGCGGCAGATACACCTCGCGCAAGGTCCATTCGGAAAGATCTGTGGTGTTGTAATCGCGTCCGGCTTCAGCGGCGCCGTAAGCGGCGAAATGCTTGACGCAAGCGGCAACTGAATCAGGTGCGGCTGGATCTTGGCCTTGAAAGCCGCGCACGCGCGCGCGCCAGCGCCGCGCCGAGAAATGGATCCTCGCCCGCACCTTCGACTATGCGCCCCCAGCGGGCGTCGCGTGCAACATCAACCATAGGCGCGAAAGTCCAGTTGACGCCAGCGGCGCGCGCTTCAGTGGCCGCTATCCGAGCCGTCTCCTCGGCCAGCTTCGGGTCCCAACTGCTCGCTTCGCCGAGCGGCACGGGAAAGATCGTTCGGTAGCCGTGGACGACATCGTAACCGAAAAGGAGCGGGATCTTCAGCCGCGACTCTTGCACGGCGAGCCGCTGCAGTTCGTTGACCTGCTGGGCCCCATGTGCGTTCAAGATGCCGCCCACCAGTCCGCGACGAATGAGATCGAGCGCGGCGGTGCGGTCTTGAGCGGCGGCTGGGTTGTCGAGAAGCTGTAATTGACCGAGCTTCTCTTCGAGCGTCATGCGTGCGAGCAACGTCTCTACTTTGGTTTCCAGTGGATCTCCAGATGGCGCTTGGCCGATGCTGCTTCGGCTGCCGATAAGCGTTAGGATGAAGAGAAGAGGAATAGCGA
>NZ_PSLQ01000072.1:0-16061 GCF_040289685.1 Pyrinomonas sp. | reverse complement strand
AAAACGATTAATCCCCTCATCAACCAAAACAATTCCAGTTGATCGCATCCCTCCCTCTGCAAACCAGAAGCCTAAACTAGACGCCGTCGCTTCTCTGGCTCAAGGCCAAAAACGCTCGCGCATCGCTTCAACGCGCGCAAAACGAAACGCAACCTTGCCCCACAACGAACGAAAAAGGAGGTAAAAGAAAGCTCAGCTTGCTCTGTGAACGCTACGCCCCTTGCAACAAGGGCCACTCCTTGAATTCTCCTCCTCGCAAGCCCCGGTCCAAACCCGAGTCTCTTCCTGCGATGACGCCGACGAGTCATTTCGATTCAATCCGCCAGCTCAGACGAAAACTTTCGTCTGTGCCCCTTTCTGCGTTGGCGAGTTATTCCGCGCAACCCCACAAGTCTCTTCAGATAAGACATCGCTTCAGCCCCTCGTTGCCGTTACCAATATCCGCGACCGATTGATCTCGCAAGTCTCTTCAGATGACGCATCGCTTCAGCCACCAATTGCCGCGCCGGTCAAGTCGCCGCGAAATGACGCACTACTCCGCTTCATCTCCCGCCGGAATCGGCGGGACACGCAAAGGGATTGAGCCGCAATGGAATAACGAAATACTCCACTTGTTTACGTGTTCATTGGACTGCAACGGAACAACGAACTGCTTGCGGAATTCAGGTGGCGCAGGCGTTTGGCCTTCCCAACACCTTTCGTTATCGGACGCGAGAAGCCTTGCCTCGCCCCTACTTCATCGGTATCATACCTCACATGAAAAGCGGCTTCGTCGCCAAGTCCCATACTGCCGATTGCTCATTTGAGCTGTACGGTCAATCGCCTGCAGAGATCTTCGTCCAAGCCGCTCGCGCCATCTTTCACGAAATGACCGAGAGCGATCCGGAAACCTTCGCCCGCGGCCAACAACCCACATACGAAGAGGTCCAGCTGCACGCGCGTTCGCTCGCTTGGCTGCTCGTCGATTGGCTCAACGAGATCATCTACCGCTACGAAACGCACGGCACATACGTCGTCGATGCGCAGGTCGAAGAGCTGCACGTCGGCGACGACGAAGCGCGCCTACGCGCGCAACTAGTCTGCCTTCCGGTCAATGGCCGCCCAGCGCAACTTCAGTTCAAGGCGGCAACCTATCACGACCTGCGATTCGAACGTACGCCCGACGGGTGGGTTGCCGAAGTAGTCCTCGATGTCTGAAAGAGGCTCGGCGAGCAACCGACACCGCGTCGAAGAAGGCGAAGCCGTCGAAACCGCTCTTCGATGTTTGACCGCGAGCGCGCGCTGAAGCGCGCCGAAACCCCTATGAAACGAAAGGAGAAAGCGTCTATGCCCGAACCCTTCCTCGATGAAAAACGCCCTTGCTCGACGATCACGCTCGATCTTCCGCCCCACAAGCTCACACAGGGAACGTGCGCTGCGGGTTAGTCCCACTTGTCTTTAACCGCGCGCCGTTTTGCCTTAAACTGGGATTTCCGAAAACATTCTTTGATGTCCTAAAATATTTCGAAGAGGGTGTTTGGATATGGCTGAATTTCGCGTGCCGACGAAAGACGATCTGCGGCTCGTCGGCGAATGTTGCTATGAGGTGCCGCAAACCTTTTGGGAACGCATGAACGTGCCGGCGCGGCTTTACGCGTCCGAAGAGATCCTCGATCAAATACTGCACGACAAATCGCTCGCTCAACTGGTCAACATGGCGACGCTGCCCGGCGTTCTGCTTCACTCCATCGCCATGCCCGACGTTCACCAAGGCTATGGCTTCCCAGTTGGCGGCGTGCTCGCAGCGGATACGGAGCAAGGCATCGTCTCTCCGGGCGGCGTCGGGTACGACATTAATTGTGGCGTTCGCCTGCTCCTCTCTGACATGCAACGGCAAGAGTTAGACAAGCGCGCCACCGTCCAACTCGTCGAGCGTTTGCTGCAGACCATTCCGGTCGGCACGGGCGAAGGCAGCCCGATCAAGATCACCAAACAGGAGCTGGATCAAGTGGCGCGCGAAGGCGCTCACTGGGCCGTCGCACGCGGCTTCGGTGAACCAGCCGACATCGAACACATAGAGGATCGCGGGCGCATGGATGAAGCCGATCCCGATTGCGTCAGCGACCGCGCCAAAGAACGCGGTTACGTCCAGCTCGGCAGCATCGGTTCGGGCAACCACTTCCTTGAAATCCAGTACGTCGATCGGCTCTTCGACCAACAAGCGGCGACGAGCTTCGGTCTAGCCGAAAATCAGCTCGTCATCTTGATCCACACGGGCTCGCGCGGCTATGGTCACCAGATCTGCACCGACCACGTCCGCATCGCTCTCGATGCCGCCGAACGCTACCGAATCGCGCTCGTCGATCCAGAACTCGCTTGCCTTCCCTTCAGCAGCCCCGAAGGGCAAAGCTACTACCGCGCCATGCGTTGCGCGATGAATTTCGCGTGGGCCAATCGCCAGATCATCACCCATTTCGTCCGTGAAGTCTGGAAAGACCTTTACGGCCAAGAGCGCCGCTTGCGCGTCCTCTACGACGTGGTCCATAACACGGCCAAAGTCGAAACGTTCGAAATCGATGGCCGAAAGCTCAACGCGGTGGTCCACCGCAAGGGCGCAACGCGCGCGCTCGGCCCGCATCACCAACTGACGCCTGCCCCTTACAAGCACGTCGGCCAACCGGTGATAATTCCGGGCAGCATGGGCACAGCTTCCTACGTCCTCGTCGGCCAGTCGCTCGATGACACGAACTTCTTCAACTCAACTTGCCACGGCGCGGGTCGCCGTATGTCGCGTAATCAAGCGAAAAAGAAGGTCTTCGGAGAAAAAATGAACTTGCGCGACCTGCTCGAACAAGAGGGGATCATCGCGCGCTCGCAAAGCGAAGCCGGTCTAGCCGAGGAAGCGCCCTTCGCTTACAAGGATGTTGACGAGGTGGTCGAAGTGGTGGAACGAGCCGGTATGGCGCGCCGCGTCGCACGCCTGCGCCCAATCGGCGTGATCAAAGGCTGATCCCGCCGCCAGAGCACCTCCAAAACAGTTCGATCGTCCGAGCGGCGCCGTCTAAGCCTAAGCACGAAATGCCTCTGGCCAAGCGCGCCGCTTGCGCTGAACTCTTGCCTCGCGGCGAGAAGCCTTGACCTTCGGTTCTCCGCGCAACAGGCCTTCACCTCGCTCCAAAGCTTCACCGTTCCGCCACTCATGGACAGGCCGCTCATGGAAGCAGCCTGTTCCAGTTGCTTCCTGCCTCATCTACCAGCACTCCCTCTTGCAGCCTGTAATCTCCTAGGTTTACAACTCGTCACGCGCTTGCACCGCACGAGCTTCATTTGGCGAGGGTAACCGACTGGTCAAGTTACCTTCATCTCGACCTCCCGCGTCCGGAAAACCCGCGCTTCAAAACGATGGCCGACTGATCGTTGCCCTTCACTTCCTAGCGAGCAGTTCTCAACCCCTTTCTGCTCGGCTGCGCAGTGGGCCAGCCAGCGGAATTTTTCCTCTTCCCGAACAAATCGGTTTGTGCTAGGCTTTAGGCCACAGCGCAAAAATCTTCGAGAAGCGAGAGGCACCGATGACTGATAGACGACGCGGGGAGAAGACCGACGCGGTCGATCCCGGACGACGACGTTTTCTTAAAGGCGTCGGGCTGGCTGGAGCCAGCGCCGCTATCATCGATTTGATCGAGCCGGAAATGGCGCGCGCCGAAACGCCGAAAGATAGCGTGCAACCATCCCCAGACGGGACGTTGGAGATCACGCTGCTCGTCAACGGACAAAGACGCACGGCGCGCGTCGAACCGCGCACCACTTTGCTCACGGCATTGCGCGAGTACTTGGATCCACCCGTGACCGGTCCAAAGCTTGTTTGTGATATGGGCACGTGCGGCGCTTGCACGGTGCTGCTCGATGATGCTCCGGCTTACGCCTGCCTCGTGCTCGCTGTGGACGCCATAGGCAAAAAGATAACCACCGCTGAGGGACTCGGCACGCCCGATCGCATGAATCCGGTGCAGCGTGCCTTTGTTGAGAAGGACGCGCTCATGTGCGGCTTTTGCACGCCCGGTTTCGTCACGGCCATTTCCGCTTTGCTACGCAAGAACCCGCGTCCGACGCTTGAAGAGATACGCGAGGCTTGCCAAGGCAACTTCTGCCGGTGCGGGACTTATCCGCGCGTCTTCGAAGCTGCGCTGATGGCTAGCGCGGCTTCCGACCGCGCAGAAGAGTAGCGAGTCAGACGAAATCAGCACGGCTCAACGCGATCGAAAAACCCCATCGAACGAGCAGTTCGACGGATCCCTTTTCCACGAGGAAGCGATCATGATCCAACAGCAACCGGCCAAAAAGAAACGCAAAGTTTTGGTGCCGCGCGTTGAAAACGGCATCGAACGGATGGTCGAAATCGAAGTCGAGGACGAAGGCGGGCCATCTTGGGGGCCAAACAACGCGCACAAGTTGCTCAACCACCATCTGGTGCGCGTCGATGGCCCAGTTAAAGTGACTGGGATTGCCGCCTACACCTACGACCGGCATCTGCCGGGCATGCTTTATGGGCGCATTCTCCGTTCACCACACGCGCACGCGCGCGTCGTGCGCGTGGACACAAGCCAAGCGCAGCGCATGCCCGGCGTGCGCGCCATCGTCAACCTCGCCGAGCGCGGCAACTACGTCGTGCGTTTCATGGGCGATCCCGTCGCCGCCGTCGCTGCCACTACGCCTGAGATCGCCGAAGATGCCATTCGCGCCATCAAGGTCGAATACGAAGAGCTGCCACACGTCGTCCGCGCCGACGAAGCCATCAAACCGGACGCGCCCAAAGTCTTTCCAGAAGGCAACCTTGAAGAGAAGGAAAGACGCGGCGATCTGGCTAAAGTCGAAGCTGAACTGGCTCGCTGCGACGTGATCGTCGAAGCCGAGTACCGCACGCCGACCCATCACCACGCCTGCTTGGAAACACACGGCCACGTCGTCGACTACCGCGGCGGCGACCGCGCCGTGATCTACGCTTCGACGCAAGGAACCTTCACTATCCTCAGCGATGCCGCCAAGGAACTGGGATTGCCGCAAAGCGCCGTGGTCTCCATCGTCGAACACATGGGCGGCGGCTTCGGATCGAAGTTCGGCATCGGCATCGAAGGCAAACTCGCTTGCCAATTGGCCAAACAAGCGCGCGCGCCCGTCAAACTGATGCTCACGCGCAAGGATGAATTCCTCCTGGCGGGCAACGGCCCTGGCTCGTGGCAACGCTTCAAGGCCGGCGCCACGCGCGATGGAACGCTCGTCGCCCTGCGCGCCACGCAATACCAGATGGGCGGCCTCGGCGATGGATCGCTCGCTGGCCAACCTTACATCTACACGGCGCGCCACTTCTATCGCGAACGCATCGCCGTCCACACGCATGAGGACGCCGCGCGCGCCATGCGTGCCCCAGGTCATCCGCAAGCCTCGTTCGCCATCGAATCGCTCATGGACGAACTCGCCTATAAGCTCGGCATGGACCCATTGGAGTTTCGCAAAAAGAACTTGCGCGATCCCGTCTACCACCGTCAGCTCGACCGTGGCGCGCGCGAAATCGGTTGGCAACGACGCCCCAAAGAGCCTGGCACCGGACGCGGCATGGGTTGTGCCGTCGGCACATGGGGCGGCGGTGGCGCGCCACAATGCAAAGTGACGGTGCAAATTGCGCGCGACGGCACCGTTGGCGTCGCCGTTGGTACGCAAGACATCGGTACTGGAACGCGCACCTTCACGCGCGCCATCGTCGCCGAAGAACTCGGTCTAAACATACGCGATGTCGTCGAAAGGATCGGCGATTCACGTCTCGGCGCGGCCAATGCTTCGGGCGGTTCGACCACCGCCGCCTCGCTCGCCCCAGCGGTCAAAGATGCCGCCTACAACGCCCGCATGCAGATGGCTCAAGTGATCGCCCCGTTGCTCGGCGCCAAACCCGAAGAGCTACAGTTTGCCGACGGCAAGGTCAGCAGCGGGGGCAAAAGCTTGACTTGGCGCCAAGCATGTGCGGCGCTGCCGCTTGCCGGGATCACAGCCCAAGGCGAGTGGAAAGCCAATCTCGCCGCCAGTGGCGTCCATGGCGTCTGCTTCGCCGAAGTCGAAGTCGATATGGAGACGGGCCACGTTCGCCCGATCAAAATGGTCCACGTGCAAGATGTCGGACTGCCGCTCAATCGGCTCGCCATCGAGAGTCAATTGATCGGCGGCATGATCCAATCGCTCAGCATGGCGCTTCTCGAAGGGCGCGTCATGGACGCTCGTCTCGGCGTACAGCTCAACCCACACTTCGGCGACTACAAACTGGCCGGCACCTTTGAAATCCCAGAAATGATCCCGATCATCGACGACGAAGACCCGCGCCAAGCCGTCATCGGCGTCGGCGAACCGGCCCATATCCCTGGCGGCAGCGCCATCGCCAACGCCGTCTTCAACGCTTGCGGCGTCCGCGTGCGCGAGCTGCCGATCACTCCCGACAAAATCCTGCAAGGACTCGCCGAACAAAGGAGGAGAGCATGAAACGCTTTGAGTGGACCGCTCCGACCAGCGTCGCTGAGGCCGTCGAACTGTTGCGCTCCGCCCCGAGCTTCGCCGACCCGGATGAAGCGCCGCGCCCGTTCGCTGGCGGTCAAGATCTGTTGACGACCATGAAGGAGTACATCCTGCGCCCTTCGCGCCTCGTCAACCTCAAAGCGATTCGCGGACTGGACCGAATCCAAGGCGACGGCAAACGCGGCTTGCGCCTCGGCGCGCTCGTCACGCTGGCGCGCATTGAAGAGAACCCCATCATCAAACGCGATTTCCCAGCCTTGTCTGATGCGGCGCGATCGGTCGCTTCGCCGCAAATCCGCCACCTCGGTACCATCGGCGGCAATCTCTGCCAACGACCGCGCTGTTGGTACTATCGGCTCGAAGAGGTCGTCTGCTTGAAAAAGGGCGGAACACAGTGCTACGCCGCGTCGGGCGAGAACAAATACAACGCTATACTCGGCGGCGGGCCGTCCTATATCGTTCACCCGTCGGATCTCGCGCCGGTGCTCGTCGCTTTGGGCGCCAGCGTTGCCATCGCCGGTCCCGAAGGAGAGCGCGTCGTCCCGCTCGAGAAGTTCTTCACGCTCCCCTCGGAAGGTAGCATCCGACGCGAAAACATCCTGCGCCACGACGAGATCATCACCGAAATACAAGTTCCCGCTTCGCGCTTCGCCGCGCGTTCGATCTACTTGAAGTTCAAAGAGCGCGCCTCGTTCGACTTCGCACTTGCATCCGTAGCCGCGGCGCTGGAGCTTGACCGCGACCGCACCGTGCGCCAAGCGCGCTTGGTGCTCGGCGGCGTCGCGCCCATTCCGTGGCGCGTTCCCAAAGCCGAAGCGTTGCTGGTCGGAAAGAGGATCGCGCCCGATCTGCTCAATCAAGTCGCCGAGGCGGCGCTCGAAGGGGCCCGCCCGCTCGCGCACAACGGCTACAAAGTTCCGCTTACACAAGCGCTCATTCGTCGTGCGTTGACGCAGCTTGCAGCGCGCGCTTGAGCGCACTGCAAGCCTTCCGCTTTTTCCGCAATCGTGTCGAAGGAGAGACCCAAATGGCTGAGACCAACAGCGCGTCGCCCAACGATCTTCCGCTTAGCCCCTTCTGCGGGGCGCTACGGTCGAAGAAGTTCTTCATGCTCGGCGTCGTTCCGACCGATGCGAGCCAGTACTTGGACGCAAGCAACTACTGCTGGTGCAGCGAAACACAACAAGTGGTCGGTCCCGATGGCGGGCGCGTTCACCCGGAGCGTTGTCGCCCGGGAAGATCGTGCTATCATTCTGCTTTCGAAACCGCTTAACCTTGGCGTCGCCGGACGCGGAAAATCGCCGAGCCTTCGACGCGCCTTGCGACGCCTTGACGACCTTTGAAGCGAAACCGGAGAGCGTCGCGAACGTTTCGTCTCAATCGAGCGCGCTCTCGAACACCGGAGGTGAGATCAATGAAAGCAATGCTCAGCTTAGCCATAGCGGCCATCTGTATGACCGCCCTTGCCTTCGTCCCGCGCGAAGACAAAATCACGGGCGATTACGTCGAGGTGCGCACGGCGAGCGTCTTTGCCGGCGCCTGCCACTACAACGGCGAACTGACGACCACAGGCCGCGATGCGCTGCTCGCATGGCGCGTCGCCGCAGGCAAGTGGCGCGGCATCGATCTTTCCGGCGTGCGCGCCGTGGCCACTGTCTCCGCTGAAGCCAATCTGGCCGAGGCGCGCGCAGCGCGTCGCTCCGAACTAGTGATCGACGCTCCTACGCCGGAACAGGCCGCAGCCATGGCCGAAGCCTTGCGTAGCCGTTACGGAGCGACGCTTGGGGAGATCGTCTCCGTCCGACGCGCTCACGTGGAGTTTCAGCACCAAGGACGGGCTTACCGCGTTGTAGCCGATCATCTCGCTGTAATCGACGTCGAAGCGCTGCCCAACGACGCATGCTGCACCATGCCACACTTGGTCTGGTACGATCCGCTCGTGCCGCTCGTGGGTCGCAAAGTGGGCTACACGGTGAAAGCCTTTTTCGCTGGCGGACGCGCGGGCGACTCATGGCAACGCGCCCATGAAAACAGCGCCTTCTATGGCCGGTTCGCGCTTTGACGCGCTGCCCCCTTCTCCCCGATAGGCGCGTCGCTGTGCCTGCTATCTGGAGAAGTTGAGCGCGTTCGATGCTGCGTCCATCGCGCTGCGACGCAGGTTGCAGCGCTTTTGTTTTCAACTTGCTGCTGATAGCAACCCACGCACACAAGGCAAAAAAGGGCGGGTATTGAGTCAACTGACGCTAGCCCCTATCTGCCACAGAAGATTATGTGGGGTTCGCCGAAGATCGTATTTTGTCCGGTGAGTCGCCGCTAGGCTAAGCTAATCTTCTGGATGGGATCTCATCTCCATACGACTCGCTTTTTGCCCGAAATCTCAGGCGATGCTTGAGGAGTCGTCGCGCCGACAGTTCTTCACGCGCTGAATGAAGCGAGAGCCGGTAAGCTATTGCTTCTCCAGCTCTTCGCTTGAAGCGTGAAGATGTCAAACCAAAGGTTCAGGCAGTGGGTCGCGCCGACCCTTCTGGCTTGGCGCGCAAGATCTCCAGCGCCCGTTTCAGCTGCATGTCCTCTGGCTGCGGCCGCGCTGGCCCGGTTTCAGGAGCGTTCTGTGGCCTGTTGCCGTCCTGCGGACGCACCACCTCGTCCGTGTCGTTGCCGGTCAGATCATCCGGATCGATCGCTTCGGCCAATTCGGGCCGCTTGACTTCCACGGTCGGTTGCACGCCCGCACCGAGAAACGGCTTGCCGCTGGAAGAGGCCCACTTCACCGTCGTTAACAGCAATCCGTCACCGCCCCGCAACGTAAAGAGTTCTTGCTCGGCCCCCGCACCGAAGCTCTTCTCGCCCACCACATCGCCGCGCTTCCGCTCGATGAAAGCCGAGGCGATCACTTCTGCAGCTCCAGCCGTCCAACGGTCAATCAACACGACAGCCGGACCATCGAAGAGCTTGAGCTGCGGATCGGCTTGAAAAGTCTTGAGCGTGCGGTTGTTGCGTCCCACCGTCTGCGCCAACGTCCCGTCCCCGATGAAGTAATTGGCGACGCGCACCGCTTCCGTCAGCGACCCGCCGGCAACGCCACGCAGATCGAGCACCAACTTGCGTGCTCCTTGCTTGACGAGATCCTCAAGGCGCGCGCGGATATCGGCCGCTTCCCCCTCGCTCAAGCTGTTGACTTTGATGATGCCGATCTTGCCCGTCTCCAAACGCGCCTCGGCCACAAGCACTCTCACTGGCGAGCGTTTAACCGTGAGCTGCAAAGGTGAACTGCCTGCGCGCAACACCCGCAACTTCACCTCGGTTCCAGGCGCACCCTTGAGCAACTGCTGAGCTTCATAAAGCGAGATGTCGCGCGTTGCGCGTCCGTCGATGTACTCGATGATGTCGCCAGAACGCACCCCAGCCTGCTCAGCCGGTCCGCCTTTGACAGGCGCGATCACATAGAGCCACGAAGCGACCTGCGATAGCTCGACGCCGATGCCGACCTTCTCTTTGTCATCGCCAGCGCGATACCGCTGTACCTGCTCAGCCGTCAAGTAGGTCGAATACGGGTCCAAACCGTAAGCTAAACCGCGCAGCGCACCGGCGCGCACCTTGCTCATGTCGGGCTCGTCCACGTAATCGTTTTGAATGTGGTAGAGCACCGATTCGAAGATTCGCAACTGCGCTCCGGGATCGTTTCCCTGTTGCGCCCGCGTGGCGAACCAACCGCCGATAATGGCGTAAAGCGCAATCGCTGCTGAAAGGACGACGAGAATGAACTTGCTTCGAAAGGTCATATTGGATGAAACTACCTCTTCTCAAGGGCGGTTCGCCCGCAATTCGTCGAAGTTCGATGTTACAGCAGCGCACCATCGCACCGCAAGGCGATGCGCGCTGCTTCGGGTCGCTCCCAACGCGCGACCGCAAAACGCTAAAGTCATACGGGTGAGAATTCCGACAAATGAGGCGCGGCGCTGAACCAAAACAGCGCGACGTGCGCTAAAGTCATATGGGTGAGATTCCAACCGAGGAAACGCTTGCAATCAGCTGCGGCGCAACTTCAGCGCTAAAGTCATATGGGTAAGATTCCAACCCCCGATGAAACGTTCGATCCGGGATCACCTCTCGGGCGCGTGCTCGCCGTCGACCTCGGCGCGCGGCGCATCGGACTGGCCGTCTGCGACGAACTGGGTTTAACGACGCGCCCGCTTTCGACCATCAAGATGTCGCGCGATTTCGCGCGATGCATCGCCCTGCTCTGCGCCGAACTCGACGTGCGCGTCATCGTCGTCGGGTTGCCTCTACGCATGGACGGCACCGAAGGCGACGCCGCCCGCCGTGCGCGCTTGGCCGCCGCACAGCTCGCACGTCAAACAAACCTCCCCGTCTATCTGCAAGACGAGCGATTGAGCACTCGCGAGGCAGAAGAGCAATTGCGCGCTGCCGGTTTGAAGCGCGCCGTGCGCCGCGCCAAAGTGGACTCCACCGCCGCGCTCATCATCTTGCGCGATTTCCTCGCACAAGCCCCGACGCAACGCATCGCAGTCGAATGATCATCGCTCAAACGGCTGCGCACATTGGCCAAGCGAGGCCGCAATAGCTCGATCTCGTGGGTCGCTGCGTTGCCTCCGCTTTCTTCAGCGCTTTGTTATACACTTTGTTGCGCTATGCCTCGCCGCAAATCTCTGTTGTTGGCATCGCTCTTCCTCCTCGCGCTGGTCGGCGCGGGCGCGACCCTGTGGTTTGTGCGCGAGCTTCGCGCGCCAGTCGAGCACGCGCACGCCGCTGAGTACATCGTCATCCCGCGCGGCTCGTCTCCGCGTCAGATCGTCGCCGAACTCACCGCGCGCGGCGTGCTCCGCCGTTGGTGGCCGACGTACATATACCTTCGCGCCACCGGCACTAGCGCCCGTTTGAAAGCCGGTGAGTATCGCTTCCCCTCGCCCATCTCGCCGCTGGAAGTCGTTCGACGTCTCGAAGAGGGCGAACAACGCCTCAATCGCTTCACGGTCATTGAAGGATGGACGCGCTGGGACATCGCCGACGCCATGTCGCGCTTGCCAGAACTCCGCATCAACGCGCAAGAAGCGCTCGCATTGATGGATGATGTCTCGCTCATCAGCGACCTCGATCCCATGGCGCGCAATCTCGAAGGCTACCTCTATCCAGACACATACAGCTTCCCACCGGACGTCAAACCGCGCGAAATGATCGCCGCCATGGTTCGGCGCTTTCGTCAAGTCTGGCAAGAACGCTTTGCCGAACGAGCGCGCGCACGCAACCAGACCGTGCGCGAAGTGGTCACCATCGCCTCGTTGATTGAAACCGAAGCCAAACTCGACGAGGAACGCCCGCTGGTCGCTTCGGTCATCTACAACCGTCTGCGCCGCAACATGCCGCTCGGCATAGATTCAACCGTGGTCTACGCTTCAAAGCTGGCCGGTAAATGGCGCGGCGACGGCAAGGTCTACCAAAGCGACTTGGACCGCGCTTCGCCCTACAACACGCGCCGCGTCGTCGGGCTTCCGCCCGGCCCCGTCGCCTCGCCTAGCGCGCGTTCCATTGAGGCCGCGCTCAATCCATCCGAGACCGATTACCTCTACTACGTGCGCGAACCGACGCGCGACGACGGCGCACACAACTTCTATGACAACGAAGCGGATTTCTTGCGCGGCGTGCAAGCCCTGCGTGATTGGGAGCGCCGCCGCGACGCACAAAATCGCTGAATCCCTTCAATCGAACGCCACACGAGCGAATAATGCTTGAGAGTATTAGATGTCTCTCCCATCTTCTCACGTAATCGCGCTCCAGATGAACCAAGAGCGCAGCCCGTTGCTCTCGCCGCTCCGAACCATGCCGCGATAGCGAACGTCAGGATACTACATGGAACAGATTGCTGATTATCGCGCCAACGGTGATGAACTAACGCGAGAAGTCGCCCATGTGCGCAAAGGATGAAGGGGCTTGTCGCGCTTGAGGCGCCCCCCGCGCCACACCATTCGGCGACAACCCGCCCGCCGCACATTTCGCCCCGTCTTTACTGCCTTATAACACGCGAATCAAGCGTGACTGCTCGATCCTCACGGTCTCACAAAACTCGAATCATACGCGCTCGTCGCGCAACTCTTCTTGCCATTGAGCCGGACGTTGTTTTATGCTGACTCTCACCTGTCGAAGGGGAAAAGTTTGTGAAGCAGATCGTCAGTGCGATGAAACCACTCGAAGGTCAAAGAGCGAAACCGAACCGAGTCAATCAATGGCTAAGATCGGGCGCGTTCAAAGCTCTTCCGCTTGTGCGCTATCCCGAGTGGTCGCCGTCTACACACGCCGCATCGCGCGCGCCCAAACTCCGTTCGCTCGCTTTGCTCCTAGTCTTTCTCGCCGTCGGCATCGTTGCGCAAGCCCAAGAGAAAGGCGTCGATACGCAGAACGAACGCATACGCGACGCCGGTGCCGAGCGCGCGCCCGGCAACAACGGCGCAAAGGTCAACGTTGGCGCCGGACGCGGCATAGATTTCGGCAAGGGGCGCACGCCGCCGACGGTCGAACTCCCCAACCCCTACCGTTTCGCCGCACGGCGCGATGCTGTCATCAATGCCATTCAAGACGTGATGCGCGAGCGGCGCCTGACGCTTGATCTGGCCGCTTCCAAGCCGGATGAAGGGCTGCTCATTACGCAGCCTTACACTTTCGCCAAAGGGAGCATCGTCGCGACATCCGAATTGAGCCGCTACGCTGAGCTCACGGACATGCCGGGCACCGGTTGGACGCGCGGACGTTACGTCCTCATCATCGAAGTGCAACCCGTTGACGGCAACAACACCAACGTCGCCGTCAACGCGCGCATCGAAGGGCGCAGCGATGGCATTTCGGGCGCCGAATGGATTAGACTTCAAAGCACAGGCGCAGCGGAGCAAGAGTTCCTTCGCGCGCTCGTCGAAAAACTTGCCGGTGGCCCAACGGACAGACCCACTCCGTAAAAAATCCTGAAAGGTTCACGGCGTTGAAGCACGCATCCAATGCTGAAGAGTCGTTGCACGAGCAGAAGCAGAACGATTTCGTCGGCGCTTGAAAGCTCCCAAGGCGATGAGTTATGAAAACCTGCCGTGTGAGCCGAAGCGAACGTTTCCGTCAGCGCGTGAAAGCATGAGCACTATCTTCTCCAAAGAAGGAACCGGCAAGCGCGAATGGGGCAAGCGTGCCATCGCCGTCTGTTGCGCGCTCGTCGCGTCGGCGGCGTTGGTCAGCGGATACTTTTACTTGCAACACCGGAATCAACAACGCTGGGATCAGCAACAAACGGCTGTCCCGCCTCCCTCCCCACCCCTTGCGCTCATTCTTGTTGACGAAGCGCGCACTCAAAAGGATCGCGCGGTTATTTCTGGGACAGTAGTCAACCGCTCGACTTCGCCTCTCGAAAAGCTCAGCGTTGAAGTCGAACTCGTGCCACGCGCTGAAGGCGCTGTTGAGATCCAGTCAGTGCCACTTGTGCCGACGGATCTCGCCCCCGGAGAGAAAGGACATTTCACCCTGATCATCCCTGCGCGTTTGTGGGTCGTAGCGCGTCCCATACGTCTTCGCAGCGGCAGCCAAGGACGCGAAATCGCCTTCGAATCGAACATCGGGGAACGCCGTCCGCCGTCACCACCTCATTTGCCCGGGCAACCTCCGCGCGTCGAAGGCAGCGATTTCATCAACACTCCGGACAATCCAGTCAGTATCCCGTAGTTCCTCCGTTACCACGCTTTCGGCTAAACGCACCGTAACCTCGAAATAGCTCCCCAAACCATCTGGCCGCCTGTTCATAAAGAACTTGAAGAGTCGGCGCGACGACGCGAGTTCAAACTTTACAACAGCATCATGATTACGAAGCTCTTTATGAATTGAGCGCGACGACGCGAGTTCAAACTTTACAACAGCATCATGATTACGAAGCTCTTTATGAATTGAGCGCGACGACGCGAGTTCAAACTTTACGACAGCTCCCCGCCCGGTCCGTCAATCGCTCGCTCTTTCGCCCATTGGCTCACGGCGCACCCACTTCATACGCGCCCGCTTGCGTCGTTAGACTGTCCCCATCAGGCTAGAAGCGGTGCAGCAAATTGAAAAACGCTCGGTGAATTCGACACTCAATGCTACCGATGCCAAGCTTTAGTTGTTCTTGTGGAGAGTTAGCGAGACAGCTTTACCGTCACCTCATCCCACGGTTTGCCCTCTGCGGATGAGAACTTGATATAACCCTGCCGTTTACTGATGTCGTAGTAGAACATTCCGCGCATTAGTAGATGCAGGTCTCTACCTTCGTACTTGCCCTTCGCATACCCTTCAGCAACTTTATCATTGTCAAACAAAAATGCCTTGATTCTACTCTTTCGCCTGAACCTCTGTTTTAGCCGCTCTGACAGCTCAGACATACATTCACGGTTGAACAGGTCTTTCTTGACGCTCACAAAGGACAGGTATATTTCGCCATCATCATCCTCCGAGCGTACAGTTCTCCAGACCCTATAATCGAGAGATGTACTAGGGCAGTCAGATGCTCCAGCTTCCAGAGGACGGCAACAATCATTGCTGGAGAAGTTACTGACCGTAGCCGGAAAGGGATTCAAGCTGAGAGTCGAAAGAATTAAGGGCGCTAGATACAATCTAGTCTTAACAGTTCTTGGAGTCATACATCATTTGCATCCGCCTTTCTCTAGTGTTCTGTCGATGATCGCGCTTCCTTGTCCACTACTGGTATAAACCTGTTCGCTGACCCCTAATCGTTGGGCGATGTCTAAGTCAGACAGCTTAGGATTAAGTCGGTGTAAGGTCTCGTGTATTAATGTGGGTGTGGTTAGACCCTTTCTTGTGTAGTAAGTGTTGCCTGAGTCAGAAGTGGCTGCATTTGGTTTTAGAGACTGCAAGTCTTTCAAGTGAAGCAAGCCGAAACTCTCCTTATTCGATGATCTGAGCAGATCGTATGGTGTATGAGAACGTAAGTTCTGAGATACTGTTCGCGGGTCGAAGCCATGTGCTGCGAGGAACTTGGCACAGTCTGATGCCGGAGCGTCTAGGAGTTTCAGCGCTCTTCCACGCGCGAGGTTGAATCGCGCGAGCAATCTTCCAGACAGCGCCACAGCTCGACCTCTCGCCACTTCCCCGCCTCTGCGCCTGCTGCGTCTTTGCTGCTGCCTACTAATCGCTCCCACCACAACACTCCCGCCCAAGAGCACACCGTTGCCAACGATTCCGGCAACTGTCGCCGATACTCCCGCTTCCACTAAGGTGTGAACAGCCGCAACTGTCTTCCCCACCCTTGCGATTAAGCCGCCGACGTCCGCCGGTACGAGCAGGACAGAGGATGAAAAAGCCCGGTGCTGAGCCGGGCTTCGCGCTCTCTTGATGGTTCGCTCATTTTCGCTTTGCTGGTGGTTTCAGGATCACTTGCAAAGGACTATCTGACGCCTGCACGGTTAACAAATTCGATGTGAACCACCGCCCCCCTTCGCCATCAGGCGCGACTTCGATACGCCACACGCCTTCCGGCAAAGCGATGGCAA